>JANNON010000524.1:0-6592 GCA_031399105.1 Blastocatellia bacterium
CTCAGTTCTCCAAGGCATCTGCAGCTCCTCCTAGTGCGGCAGACTACTTGATTAACTGTAAAGGATGTCATGATAACGATCTGTAAAGGATGTCATGATAATGAACAACTCCGTGGGCGCCCCTTGTTTCCTTACAAACCCGCTAACGAAAAGAGGGGCGCCCACGGAGGGACGCCCCTACAGTCTAAGTACCGAAACTAATCTAAGTACCGAAAGTTTTGTAACGCGAAGTCTAGATCCCTGCGGTTTTTGATTTGGCCTTCGCAGTTAAGTCTGTCGAAGCCGGCGCAGTCGTGCTGCTCTGTGTTTCCAGCAGCGCGGGATTTCTTACTACCCGCAGATTGTTTTGTATGTCTTCGACTCCGGAGACAGTATCGACAATCCCTTCAGCCATGCGTTTTGCGCCGCGACTATCTACACTGCCCGTCAACGTGACTACTGCCTGAGCCACAGCGACATCAATGTCGCTGGCGTCGAGATATTCGTAGTCAGTCAGGCGATCGTTAATGTCTTCGCGAATCCTCTCGTCGGAACGTTTGTACCCACGCGGCCCCTTGCCCCGGTTCGTCGCGCCGCTTTCATCGACGCGACGGCGTCGCTCGGCGCTTTCATCTCCGAACCATGATGCGAGCTCATCGGTTACTTTGTCCCACCAGCTTCTTTCATGACGAGAGTCCTGACCTGGTCGACGCGATCGCTCTCTGTTGGGATAACCACTCTCGCGGTTGAAACCATAAGGCCTGGCGTCCGGCCGTTCGCGGAGCAAGGTGTCGTAACTGCCGAAGGCGTCGTCGCCGGTTTCAAAGTTTGGCCGATAGTTGCCGCTATTCTCGGACATCGATGATCTTCGCCCGTGATCCTGACTCCCCCGGCGCTGACTGTAGCTATCACGGTTGCTGTAGCTATCGCGGTTGTCGTAGCCCGAACGTCCTAATCCGTAATTTCGGTCCAGGGTGTCGTAGGTATTCTGATCTCGATAACCTGTCGAATAATCGCGACTCTCACTTAGATCAAAGTCGCGGTCTGGTGGGCGGTTACTGCTGCGGTTGCTGCGGCTGCCAAAAGCTGAGTCGCCTCGGTCATAGGTAGTGCGGTCGCCGCGATCAAACTCATAAGTTGATTGCCGGTTTGCTAGTTGACGATGGCGCTCTCGGTCGTCAGAGCGATATCGTTCCAAATCGCCCTCATCGTGCCTGTCGTAATCTCTATATCTGCTGGACATCTTTACCTCCTTGAAGATAGCTGACGTTTAACCTGGCGTCGGGCCGGAAGCAAATCGAAAGTCAACCTGCGTGCCAACGATGCGCAAAGCCTTTTCACAGTTGTAGTTTGTTTGGTGGAAGTACGAGCGTATGGAAAAAACCCAGTGCTTTAATGCACGAGTGTACGGACGAGCATTCCTTTGATTGGTCCTGGCCGACCCGAAGAATTCAACTGGTTTTGAAAGAGACCTAGTCAATGGGTGCTTCTTCCCAATCGGCCCGGTCGCTGCGCCCCGCGGTTCTGATGCCTGGTCTACCAACTAACGACGAGTTCTTCTGAACCTTCCCACACCGGCAAGTTCTGGCGAAGCGAAGCGCGCTGCAACTTCTCCTGGTTCTCCATCAACTTTCCGGCGCCTAGTACGACAGTCGACATGGGATCTTCAGGAACCGCCACATGGAGATTGAGTTCCTTTTGCAGACGTTCTGGTAGTCCTTTCATCAACGCGCCGCCTCCCGTCAGGATGATTCCCGAGCGGTATATATCGGCTATTGCTTCAGGCTGAGTTTCCTCAATCGCGCGATGAATGCCCCCGGCAATCTCAGCAAGTATTGGCTGCAGCGCTTCGCGAATCTCGCCCGCGCTTACTTCGACGGCGGCCGCCGAGCCGTCGATCCCATGTTTCCCAATCACATCGAGCGACTCTTCATTTTCTGGATCGTTCTCGAAAAGTGAACCAAGCTGTTTTTTCACTGCTTCAGCTGTGCACTCGCCGATGTGCAAACAATACTTGGAGCGAACGTAGTCGCGAATAGCTTCGTCCATTGCGTTACCGGCCGCAGTTAGAGTGACTGATGAGACCACTCCACCTGAAGCGATGACCGCGACGTTTGTAGTTCCACCACCGATATCAACCACCAGGTGTGCGCGCTCGTCTTCAAAATCCAAACCCGCACCAAGGCCTGCAGCCAATCCTTCGTCTACAAGGTCGACGCGGAGGCCACCGCTGTCACGTGCGACGTCGATGATCGATCTTTGTTCGACCGCGGTCGAAGAACCTGGTACGCCCACGACAAAGTGGCCGCGACGATAGCCATCGGTTGCCTTCATCAGAAAAGCTCGCAGCATCTTCTGCGTAACTTCAAAATTGAAGATTGTGCCGTTGCGTATGGGGCGGTGAACTGCGATGTCTCGGGGCTCGCGTCCCAGAAGTTTGAGGGCACGAACACCGACAGCCAGAACGTGTCCCTCATAACGGTCGAGCGCCACGACTGATGGTTCGTTAAGGAGTATCCCTTTACCCGGGGCAAAGATCAGCGTGTTTACCGTCCCCAAGTCGATCGCAAGTTCGTTCCTGAAAAAACTGCTCAAGATGTTCATAGACACTCACCTCTGTTCGGCAGTAAAGCTGCGGAAGTGATGACTTTTTGGCAACCTCTGTGCCAGCTTGTCCGTTGATGAGGTCGAATTTTGTAGGAGCGAATAACAAGGTTTTCTGCACCTTGCCGAGAGGGTGGCGTACGAGATTTCACCTTGTGGAACTTGTGCTGTACCAAATTCACCTATCAGAGCCGTTTGCGCGTAGCGACCGGGTAATTGGTCTTTATTCAAAATGAGCCGAGTGCTTTGCTTTGGACAGAAGTCCACGCGACGGCGCGACCCAACCTGAGGGTTGGGGCTGAATGAGACGAAAATCTTAACGTTGTCCCGACTTTTTGTTCACAGCCGTCTCACTACGCCAGGCTTCCGACTTATCGCTCTTGTAACGAGGTTTTGCACCATATATCTCGCAGTTACTTCTCGTCGCATAGATTTAGCCACACTCGCGAGAAACTGTCGGCACGTCTCGCAGGTATAAAGCGGCCTAGTTCATTCGTCAGTGATCTTAAAAGTAGTGTTGAGGAAAGATACCCAAGGACGAACGATAGAATGGGAATCTGAACCGTACTGCCATGTAGCCGCCCCGAAGCGTTATTGCAGCGACTTTTGCGAGACACGCTGATACCAACCAGCAACTGCGGACATTCAGGATAAGCAATCGGCTCTTTGCGAGATTGAAGAGATTTCCTCTTCGACTGCATCGCTGCAATCGTTGCCGCCGCGAGGCCTCCGAACTCAACAAGCTGTTCGCGCTGGTGCGGCACTCAGCTTGCCAATCTGAGTTCAGGTTCACTCTACAGCGCTTGAAAACGACCGCGAAACAATCATCGCGCAGTTCGTTTGTATCGAATCAGGGCGATTGGACCCAATGGCGACCGAGCCATTCTTCTTTACCGACTGCAAGTAACTACGCCTGAAGCGTATCCGTTAAACGCAGCGATTGATTGGAAGCGAAGAGGGAGTAGTGTCTGCTCTCTCCCACGATATGAACCGATTATTACGAGAGCCCAGGAGGCGAAGATGAGTACCAACGTTTATTCAAATGAGAACCAGAACTCAGCGGCAAGCGGCAGCAATTTGAAGACTGCAAGAGGTCTCAATACAGGTGTCGCCAGTAATTCAGGTCCGTGGGCTTTTCTTCCCAAGACCCAAACTATTACGTCGTCAGAAAACGCACCTGATCTGGTTTGTTTTTCGCATCTCCGTTGGGACTTCGTTTATCAACGGCCGCAACATCTGCTTAGTCGCGCCGCGCGAGACCGCAGGGTGTTTGTTGTCGAAGAGCCAGTTTTTCACAATGGCTCATTGCATCTGTCGGTGGCCGAAAAAGATGACGGTGTCCAAGTCGTCGTGCCGCATCTTCCCGAGGGACTGCGTAGCGAAGTGGCAACGGATGCGGTTCTGCGCCAGATGGTTGATCGCTTCTTTCATGAGCAGAGCATTCGTGATTTCGTGCTTTGGTATTACACGCCGATGGCTCTTTCTTTTACTCAACATCTGAAACCATGCGCGACGATTTACGACTGCATGGATGAGCTTTCAGCCTTCAAGGGCGCGTCGCCGGGTCTGCACGAACGGGAACAACAACTCTTCAACAGTGCGGAACTCGTCTTCACGGGTGGACAAAGTCTTTACGAAGCGAAGCGTTCACAGCATCACGCCGTTCACGCATTTCCCAGCAGCATTGATCGCGCGCATTTTGCGCAAGCCCGGGAAGTCATGAGTGATCCGGTGGACCAGCAGAACATTCCGCATCCGCGCATGGGCTTTTTTGGCGTAATTGATGAACGGTTCGATATCGAGTTGCTCGATAAAGTAGCGTCCGCAAGACCGGAGTGGCATTTTGTGATGATCGGCCCAGTGGTCAAGATCGATCCCGAGACGTTGCCGCGCCGCGACAACATCCACTATCTCGGCAGCAAGAAATATCAGGAGCTACCGGCTTATCTTTCCGGCTGGGATGTGGCGTTGCTGCTCTTTGCGCGTAACGACTCGACTCGCTTCATCAGTCCTACAAAGACGCCGGAATATTTGGCGGCCGGGAAACCGGTGGTTTCAACGTCGATCCGAGACGTGGTTCGTCCGTATGGCGAACAGAGTCTGGTCCGAATTGCGGACGAGCCGGCAGACTTCATTCGTGCTATCGAGCAATCACTTTCACAACCTGAGGTTGAAAAAGCGGCCTGGCTCGCCAGTGTTGATGCGTTTCTTGCAAAAATTTCATGGGACATCACTTGGGCACAGATGTCGCAACTGATTGAAGGCGTTACGAAGAGATCGACCGAGCTATCGCGAGCGCACGATGTGGTGACGAAAAGACGGAGTCACGTGCGCGCGGCGGGCGCGGCAAGTGCTTCATAAGTAGATTCATTTATATCGGTTTTTAGATCTGCGGGAGGTTTCATCTATGTTTGATTATTTGATTGTGGGAGCCGGCTTTGCCGGTAGCGTTCTGGCTGAGCGATTGGCGGCAGGGTCAGACAAGAAGATTTTGATTTGCGACAAGCGTCCACACATAGGCGGTAATGCTTACGATCATTACAACGACGCCGGCATCCTGGTCCACAAGTATGGTCCGCATATTTTCCACACCAACTCGCGCGATGTGTTTGAATATCTTTCGCGATTTACCGAGTGGAGACCGTATCAGCATCGCGTGCGCGCGAGTGTCGATGGGCAGATCGTGCCGATGCCGATCAATCTCGACACGATTAATAGTCTGTATGGTCTTAATCTGACTTCATTTGAAGTTGACGAGTTTTTCAAGAAGGTGGCAGAGCCTTGCGAACAGATCCGGACCTCCGAAGACGTGGTGGTAAGCAAAGTGGGTCGCGAGCTCTACGAAAAGTTTTTCAAGAACTATACGCGCAAGCAGTGGGGACTGGATCCGTCGGAACTCGATGCAAGTGTAACGTCGCGCGTGCCTACCCGAACCAATCGAGACGATCGCTATTTCACCGACACCTATCAAGCGATGCCCTTGCACGGATACACGCGCATGTTCGAAAACATGCTTGACCATTCAAATATCAAAGTGCTGCTGAACTGCGATTATCGCGAGATCGAAAAGGAGATTCCGTTCCGGGAGATGATCTACACCGGTCCGGTGGACACGTACTTCGATTACATCTACGGCAAACTGCCGTATCGATCGCTGGAGTTCAAACACGAAACTCACGATGCGCCTGTCTTTCAATCGGCCCCGGTGATCAACTATCCGAATGATCAGCTCTATACCCGCGTCACTGAGTTCAAGTATCTGACCGGGCAGGAACACGCGAAGACGAGCATCGTTTACGAGTTCCCACGCGGTGAAGGCGATCCTTATTATCCGGTGCCGCGCAAAGAGAATGCTGACCTGTATGGAAAATACAAAGCGCTTGCCGATGCCACGCCGCGCGTAAACTTCGTCGGGCGGCTTGCCACATACAAGTATTACAATATGGACCAAATTGTTGCCCAGGCTTTGACGGTTTATGCAAAGATGGCTGGGATGCGGAGATTAGAAGCAGTGGCCAATGGCAATGGCGGTGGCAAGGGGCACAAGCTGCCAACCACTGAACATGTAAGTTCGGCTCGACTGGTTTTGACGAGTAGTGAACGCGTTTGACGGTTAACATAATGACTGCCTATGAGTCAGCCAACCGCGGCGTTGAGTTGTGGGCCGGCGTTGAATGTACTGTCAATCGCGTCGGTGACAAATATTTTGATCAGCTGGAACGCAGTGGCCATGCGGTTCGGATCGAAGATCTGGATCGCCTGGCGGCGTTAGGTATTTCCGCACTCCGTTTTCCAGTCTTGTGGGAACGCATCGCGCCCGTGGTGGGTGATCAGCCCGATTGGTCCTGGACCGACGAGCGCCTGACGCACTTGCAATCACTAGGCGTTAGGCCGATCACGGGACTTGTTCATCACGGCAGCGGCCCGCGCTACACCAATCTCCTCGACCCGCAATTTGCCGAAAAACTCGCCGAGTTTGCGGGTGCAGTAGCCGAACGTTATCCCTGGC
>JANNON010000544.1:0-17088 GCA_031399105.1 Blastocatellia bacterium
CTCAGTTCGAGCGCGAGCTTGACGCGCTGCGCTTCGCCGCCGCTCAAGGTCGTCGCGCTCTGGCCGAGGCGGATGTAGCCCAGGCCGACATCGAGCAAGGTCTGCAGCTTGCGCGCGATGTTCGGCACGGCGTTGAAGTAGCCGTGGGCGTCTTCGCACAGGAATCTCTTTGGTACGGAAATGGAAAAAAGCGCTGACAAGTCCGCGCACTCCAAAGAGACTTAGAACGCATTGCTGAGATCTGTCGGTTGCTCGGATATGTCGTCCATTTCCGCGATCACGATTGGCGAACTCAGAGTCTTATGCACCGGACACTTGTGCGCTATCTCCCGCAACCGCGCGTGTTGTTCGCTGGTCAGGTTTCCTTCTATTTCTACTGTTCGCTCAATGCGATGAACGAAACCCTCGGTCAGGTCGTCGCACTCCAAACAATCCTTTGCGTGAATCCGCTGCTGACGCAGTCGCACGGTGACGAGCTGCACATCCCAGCCTTTTCGTCGGGCGTACAACTTTATGGTCATTGAGATGCAACTCCCCAACGCGCCGAGCAGCATCGTGTATGGGTCGGGCCCCGCGTCGTCACCACCCGCCTCTACAGGTTCGTCTGTGATGAAACGGTGACTCGCGCCATAACGAACTTCGTTCTTAAGATTCTCAAGAGAAGTCACCACCACTTCGCTCATCGCTTTGTCCTCCATTCGCGCGAAAGAATAACACTCGCGGTCGAGACTGTGTATCACGCAACTTCTGGATATCAATGGGCCAGATTCAGGGTCTGCGGACTTCAAAGCTTTCACTTCCCAACAACCTCCCAAGTTTGAAAGTCTCACTGTCAGGAAGGCGGACCCTGTCCCCGCTTCAACTGTCATGACCGGCTACTTCTAGCTGAACCTCGATATGTTCAAAGTTGAAAATTTGGAATCGGAGTAAGCGGTGATGTAGTTAAGCGGGGACAGGGTCCGCCTTCCTGACAGTGAGACTTTCAAGCGTGAGCGATTAATCTTTCGAACTTGAATGATAATTCGGAATATACGAGCGCGCAGTTCTTATGGTTGGGAGCGGATGGCCAAAGGTTTTGGTGTGGGCTTTGAGCGGGATCGCCTTGCCTCAATTCTCATTACTTCTCCAACAGCCTCTAACCGGGCCACAAGCTGGATGGATCGCACTTCAATCTTCCGAGCTTCAATAATTGCCTGCTCGACATCTGCTAGACCAATGGCAGCGAACGAGCGGGAGAATTCCGATGCTTCCAATAGGCTCTGAGGGTCATTCATTTCCGCCCAGGCCCGGTCCAGAGCAGATCCCTTTTCGCCGGATTTTTCGGAAGGTCGCGCCAAGGAGTTCAAGGCAGTGACTGCGGCACGAAGAAACTCCACCGCCTCGTCCGGCGAAGCCATCACCGGAAGCTGGCAGGCAAAAGCCAAAAGCGCCCGCACGTGCAAGCCGTTCCGGTTGGACTGCGGGATCAGGCTGCGAGCTTCGCTGAGCACCAAGCTGGACAACGATGGATCTTGTTTCTTGTGTGCGGTCCGTAGCGCCTCCAGGTATAAGATCAACCGGGCGTTCTGATCCTCGATCTGACGAATCCGGGTTAGGGCTCCGAGCACATCGGCCGTCGCTAAGCGCGCTTGAGCTTCAACCTTTGCCAGTACCTGCGAGTAGAGGGCCCTCATCTCTTCACTGTCGAGTTTGTCGATGAGGCGGCTGGCTTCCGCGAAATCACCGGCTTGGATAGCCAGAGGTATCGCCAGTTCAGGGTTGTCAGGCAATGCTTGATCGCCGGCCAGCCTGGCATTCGTTAGTCTTGTCATCAGCGCGACATCGGTCGGCAGACGGGGTCCAAGCTTGTTAGCGAGAGTCTTTAGCTCCATCGCTGAGGCCGGCTGATGGTTCGGCGCCAACGCAGCCAAGGTTAAAGAAATCAAGGCTTGATAATTCGAGCGAAGGAGCAGGTCTGCCTTTGCGTAGTGTTGTTGCTTCATCAGGTAAGCATCGGATTGTGTTAATGAAATCTTCAATACATCATAAGCGGTCGAGAAGAAATGTACCTGCAACGCTTGCAGCGAGGAACTAAGCTCGAACCCGCCCTCGGGAAAGATGTAAGCAGACAGTAAATGCAGTCCCCCCAGAGCTATGACGTCGGGTTGAGACCTAAGAGCCTCCAGTGTTTTACCGACGACGAAATCCGAAAGAAGGGCATCTCTTTCGCGGAGCCGGAGCAGCGCGTTGAGTCCTGCCGGCGTCACTCCCTTTGTCAGGCTCGATTCCAATAACTCCGAAGCTGCTCGCGGATTCTCATCAGCCAGCTCAGAAGCCAACTTCGCAGTGCGCTTCCCTCCGGGATCCTGACCGCTCGCGCGCTTGCCGAGCGAACTGGACTCAGGTTTTGCGACTTCTCTGAGTAACCGATTAGCCAGCTTCGGATTTCGCGGAAAGACCTGTTTCAGAATCAGAGCACGGCCCTTCTCGATGTCAAAGTCTTTATCAGTTTGTTGATGCGCAAAATTCCAGAGCTCGCGGAACATGTTCTCGGCTCGTGCCGGATCAGAGAGCGAAACCAGAGCTGCGGCCCGGGAGCGCACATTGATGACGTCAAGCTTGCCGTCTAACTTAACGGCATCAACCAGGACCGCCTCCAACTCCGCCGCTGCTGTCTCTCGCATTAATTTTGAGACTTGCGGACGGATTTGCGCTTGAGTACTGAAATGAACATGAGCCAGCAAGAGTGCCAGTGTGAGCAGTTGCCTGGTTAACATTAGTTGTCTCCTCTCGTTGCGAACCGTGGATCGAGCCGACCATGGTTTAGTCCCGCGGTTAAGAGTAGGTCTCGGACTGCACAGCGAGGTCCTAAACGACCAAACGAAACCAGAGCCGGCGCTCCATGTTTACTTTAACTTTGCCGCTTGTAGCTCGAAGTCGCAGCCGAGTTGTGCCACCACAGGAGGTGTTGAACGCTTCTTGAGTTTGCGCACCACGTTCTCCTCAATTGCAGGGCCGCCACCATCTTGGCCCATCGCACAGCCCAACGCGCATACCTGGACGACTGTGACGCTCACCCCAACACAAACTGCGCATACAATGGCGCCCACTCCGGTGCCCGCGGCAGCGCACGAGGCTCCGCACATAATCATTGATGCAGGGCTTATCCCCACATCCGCCATGCAAAACTTGAGGCAACCCCAAAAACCGGGTGCCGTGGGAGTAGCGGCAACGGAAGAGCAGGCGCACGAAGAGAGGACCTTCGCGGGCTCGTGTTTGTGGGCCGTCAGTGCACGGAGCCTGGCTTTAAGTTCCGCAGCGTTTTTAGCGTTCGTTCCAGCAATAGAAACGATCGTGACAGATTGTCTGCCAACACTCCCGTTCTCTCTTGCTTGAGTTTGACCCACCGCCAACAGCTGAAGAGCGATCAGTCCCTTGCGCAGACAAACGGTTTTGCCAACCGAATTTTCTGAACTTTCCTTTTCATAACGAATCCTCCAGGTTGCAGATTTGCTTTTCGCGCTTCAGCGAAAATGTATCCACTAAGGCCGGTTAAGACGACAATTCGTCAAAACATATCTGGTTCGAATACCGCCAGGAGAAAGGAAAGGATCGTTGAGACTGATACGACGATGAGCCAACGACGAAGGCTCAAGTCCGTTCGCGTGGGTAGCCAGTAAATCGCCAGCATCCATCCAAGCATGCTTACCGCGACAGCGAGAGGCTTCGGTATCCAGATGCCCAGCAAACGAGTTGTCAAGCCGACCGGAACAAAGAGAAGCACGGCCCTGACGGCCACTTCATCTTTACAAGCGATCTTTTCTTCCGCCATTTGATTGAACCTTTCTGAGGTTACCTGAGCGACCACTTCCTGTCGTTCAAATAGTTCCAGTCGCTTATCAAACTAAGTTGACTCATGGCTCGACCAAGCGAGTTCAGAAGTCAACTCGGTGCCAAAGGTGGGCAGGGTTCCGAAGTATCATCCAACCGTTTCTGCGGCTGATTATTCCGTCAGTCTCCAACTCCGCTAACAGGCGACACAGATAAGTAGGAGTGATGGCCAGTAACTGGGCGACTTCCCCTTGCTTGATGGGCAACTGAAGCTTGAAATCATTGGTTCGATTTTCGTCGTTCGCATCTGCGATTGTCCAAAGCAGTTGCTCCCTGCGTTGTCGCGCGGACAAGCTGGCTATCTCCGACATGCGAGCGGCGTGATTAAGGACCTCCGCGCAGAGATTCTCCTGAATAAACGAGTTTAGCAGCTCTTCAGTCCTTATGAGATTCAGAAAGCGCGGCGTGGAGATGTGTGAGAGACGGCATGCGGTGGTGGTTACTGCGGCGAAGGGATGAGGCTTGTGACGAATAGCTGATTCAGTTCCGAGCATCGATCCTGAATACCGAAGGTCCAGGATGAATTCATTCCCGTTCTTCTCGCAGCGTTTTAGCTTTGCCACCCCACTTTCAACGAAATAGATGTGAGCAGGATCGGAATCCTGGCGAAAGAGTTCTATACCTGCCGGATACACGTGTGAATCAATGCAGCCGATTGCCTCCATCAAGACTCTCCACTCGATAACCTTGCTTGCTCCAGCTTGATGGGACGAAAGACTAGTTATTGTGGCAGTGGTTGAAAACATCGTGAGGTGTCTCTCCTTGCTGATTTTATCCGATGTAAGTCGGGTTTAAGTTCTCAAACATTCGTTTCGAACAGTTTCGAACCTGTTATGAGGCAGCGAGCTTAATCACCTGGGCGGCTTTGCCTCAAAAAGGGCGATTCAGTCTCCTTTGCCCAAAAGCATTTTGACCGACTCATTCGCTCTTGCTCTTTGGTTCTCATCCTTTCCGTGGACGCCGTCGCACCGGAGTCCGTTCTTTCAATAGGTCTGGGTGTCTCGATTGGATCAAGTATGCAAGCCCCTGGTAACTCATCCCTAGTAGAGTCGCCGCATGAGTAACGCTGCCATTAACTTCGGTCAGCGCCTTCCGAATCATCTCTCGTTCCATACTCAATAAGTCTTGTTTGACGTTTCGAGGCTTGTTGAAAAGACCTTCTATCGCATCCTCGCTCTTTGCTTCACCCCGTAACTTTAAAGCGAGTTTCTTTCCTGCCTCTTTGAATCTGAGTAGAAGCTCATGACTTTGAGATCCTGCCAACCACTCGCCAGCTTGTTCATAGGCATCAGATAGAGTTTCCGGCGGAAGATCGTCAATTTCTTCGATCAAGGTTAGGGCTGCAATGCCCGCTCGGTTTAGCGCGCCCGCCTGATGAGCAACCTCGATGGCTTTATGAAAAGTAAATTGCGCGCGCTCGGTTTCCTTGAGTCGAGCTAAGGCGATGCCGTGCGTGGTCAGAACCTCGGCCAAGAGACATTGATGCCCGCTTTTCGTAAAGGTCTTAATGGCTTGGCGTGCGGCGCTCTCGGCTTCGGCAAGCCTTCGTTGCACAATAAAGAGTTGCGCCCGACTCTCATCGACCTGAGCGGTTCTTACCTTATCCCTAGCACTGACCGTGAGTCGGCGAGCGTGATCAAGATACTCGTGGGCTTCTTTGAAGCGAGACAGCTCACGGAGAGCGTTGCCAATATTATTCTTTACATAAGCGCGATAGGTTCTATTGTGAGCTAGTTTGAAATGGTGATCCGCTTCTTCGTATTCACTGAGTACGCGGCGAAATTGAGCAGGCTTATTCTCCGGCGTCGCCAGCTTGCGAAGTACCATCGCTATTTGCATGTGATAGACCCCCTTGATCGTGTGGTTAGTAATCTTTTTGAACAGTTGTCCGTTATCAGTAAGAATTTTTAGAGCTTCGGTATATCGTGAGGCCGACCACTCAACAACCGACAATCCAAACAGGGCGTTCGCTCGCGTGTTCCCTTCGGCAGTTAGCTTTTGCAGCGCCTCGGTGAACATGATCCGCGCTTCGTCCAATGCCCCTGCTCCCCAATAGCAGTAAGCAAGCTCCACCCGTGCCGCTGCAACCTTCTTGAAGTCTCCGATTGATTCATAATAAGTAATGCTTTCGGTGATCAGATCTCTGGCTGTGCCGTTTGCTTCCTTAGCCTCATTCCTACCGCCCATCCAGCGTGTCAAGATGCCCACACAGAGCAAAACCTCAGCAGCAACAGAAGGATAGAGTCCGGTTGTATCGGGACGTTCCCCGACCCCCGCCCAGAGCGGACGCATGACTTCTTGCGCCCCGTCGTAGTCGCTTTTGTCTTTTAACTCTAAAGCGGTCTGACACCTGAATAGTGCCTGCTCGTTTGCGGGTAGGTGAGAAATGTGCAGCTTGGGCGAGGCCGTTCGCATGAGAGATGAGACTTCCGGAACGTGAGTAAATTTTCCAACCGCAAACCGGATATTAGTTACCAACCAGGCTCCTTGCAAGAAATCTTGCGTTCTTGTTTTACTCATTTTGATGTAAAAAGTTTTGCATCACCTCAAACTCAAAGGAGAACAATCCATGAAACGATTATTAATGGCAGTCGCGCTCGCCTGTGTTCTTTCGGGCACGGCCTTGGCCGGAGATATACCCGGTGTTGACTCTAAGTCCCGGGCCCCGTCCAGTGGAGCGCACCCGAGCGTGGTTGTTACTGTGTTACTCACGATCATCAGGCTCGCAATCAAGTAATTCAATGCACCCTTCCGGTGCTGAGAACTGCCTTCGGGCAGTGGAGTGGTAGTCTGCCCACACTCAGTGTAGAAACTCAGCATGCGAGTCCAAAGCGTTGACTTCGGGCCGTAGTTGGTTTGCGCTTTGGAATTAGACTTGAACGGTCTGTAGGGATCGCCTTGTGGCCCAAAGTGGTTAGCAGGTTCTCGCCGCTCGGGGAGGCTTTGTCGGCTGAGACTTCTTTCAGTGTGAAGCCGTTCCCGGCGGTCGTTTCAGCAAGGACCACCGGGGCGAAGTGTACTGCCAATTCTCAGCACTGATCAATCAAGAGACTTGTTTCTATTTTCACGGCTGATGCTTGAAATCAGTTCCCGCGCCGTGGACACCGGCGCGGGCAGCCGGTCCTGCTCATTCATCGTGTTCCAACGTTTCGGCGGTTCCCTGGCGTACAGAGAATGGCTGAAGTTGATGAATCATTCACCGGCCGGTTTTGACAGTAGTCAACTTGCAGTCATGTGATGCGCGCGGCTAAACTCCTCGCGCTCCAAATAAAATTCAAACTTCAAACGGAATCAACTAATGAAGATTCATGAGTATCAAGGGAAAGAACTGTTAAAGAGGTTCGGCGTTCCGGTGCCACGCGGACAGGTCGCGTACTCGGTCGAAGAGGCGTATCAAGCCGCAAAGGACCTCGGGACAGACGTGGTCGTAGTTAAGGCGCAGATTCACGCCGGGGGCCGCGGCAAAGGCGGTGGCGTTAAGCTGGCCAAGAGCCCAGACGAAGCGAAAGAGATGGCAGCCAGGATTCTGGGGATGACTCTCATTACACATCAGACCGGGCCTGAGGGAAGAGAAGTGCGGGTCCTTTTAATTGAAGAAGGTTTGCCAATCGACAAGGAATTCTATCTGGGAGTAGTCCTCGATCGCGCTTCGGGCCGGCCAGTATTCATGGCTTCGGCAGCGGGCGGCATGGACATCGAAGAGGTCGCTGCAAAAACCCCGGAACTGATCTTGAAAGAAACGATCGATCCGGTCGTTGGCTTTCGTCCGTTTCAAGCAAGGAAGCTCGCCTTCGGGTTGGGACTGCCCGCCGATTTGATCGGTCAGGCCGTCAAATTCATGCAGTCGCTCTACACCGCCTACGAACAAATGGATGCGTCGCTCCTCGAGATCAATCCGTTCCTGCTCACGAAAGACAAGCGATTGATTGCATTGGACGCGAAAGTAAACTTCGACGATAACGCGATGTTTCGGCACAAAGAGTTTTTGGATCTTCGCGATCTAAATGAGGAAGAGCCGCTCGAGATTGAAGCGTCGAACTTTGATCTCAACTACATCAAGCTGGATGGCAATATCGCATGCATGGTCAACGGGGCTGGTCTCGCAATGGCCACTATGGACATCATCAAGCTTGCGGGCGGCGAGCCGGCGAACTTTCTTGATGTCGGCGGCGGTGCTTCACAGGAACGCGTTGAAGCGGCGTTCAAGATCCTGTTAGCGGATGAACATGTAAAGGCCGTGCTGATAAATATTTTCGGCGGCATCGTGCGCTGCGACATGGTGGCGCGTGGTGTGGTTGAAGCGGCCCGGAACCTTGGCATTCAAGTGCCGGTGGTCGTGCGTTTGGAAGGAACCAACGTCGAAGAAGGACAGCGTGTCATTCGTGAATCGGGGTTGAACTTCACCGTTGCGAATGGAATGAAGGACGCGGCGGAAAAGGTTGTTGCGCTCGCGGCGTAAGTTCGAGCACCACACAAGATCAACGTTGGTGGAGGACAGCATTGGCCACACTTTCATTCTGGGGCGGCGTCGGCACGGTAACGGGTTCGAAGTACCTCCTTGAAACGGATCGGTCTCGCGTTTTGGTCGATTGCGGGATGTTCCAGGGATTGAAGGAACTTCGCGAACGAAACTGGCAACCGCCACCTTTCGATCCGCGATCACTCGACTCCGTCCTCATCACGCATGCGCACATCGATCACACCGGTTATCTGCCGCGCTTAGTGCGGCAAGGATTTGGTGGCCCAGTCTATTGTTCGCGCGGTACGGCCGAGCTTCTGAAAATCCTGCTACCTGACGCCGGCCGACTGCAGGAAGAGGATGCCGACTATCGCAACCGTCACAAAATCTCTAAGCACAAACCCGCGCTACCCCTTTACACCGAGAAAGATTCATTTGCCGCGTTGGAGCTGCTGCGTCCGATTCCAAACACGGGTGAACGGTTTGAAGCAGCACCCGGAATAAACGCCGATTTTCGCATCGCGGGTCACATCCTCGGCTCGAGTCTAGTGTTCGTCGAGATCGAGGGCGCCGGTGAAGATCGGAACGGACGAAGAGTGTTGTTCTCAGGCGATTTGGGTCACTACGATCAACCGATCATTCGCGATCCCGAGCCGCCGCCTGCTTGCGATTATTTCCTCGTTGAATCCACCTACGGCAATCGGCTGCATACCCCTGCCAATCCAAAAGACGAGCTGAAGAGAATTATCAACGACGCGGCACGTCTGGATGCGCCAGTACTGATTCCGGCGTTTGCAGTTGGTCGCACGCAGGAGCTGATCTATTTGATCCGCGAATTGGAAGACGAGCAGCAGATTCCGGTCTTACCAGTCATCGTTGATTCGCCGATGGCGGCAGCAGCGACAGTGGTGTATGCGAATCGTAAGGAAGAGCACGACGAGGCTTATGCGAGCGTGCTTGCCAGACCGCAACACCCGCTCCGCACGCACAACATGATTACGGCTTCTTCCAGGGACGAGTCTAAACGTCTGAACAAGCTGTCAGGCGCGCGGGTGATCGTCAGTGCCTCGGGCATGATGACTGGCGGTCGAGTGCTGCATCACGCCTTGAGAATTCTGCCCGACCCGGACGCAACGATTGTGTTTGTCGGATACCAGGCTGCCGGAACTACGGGGCGCAGAATTCTGGACGGCGCGCGAGAAGTGAAGATGCTGGGACAAACTGTTCCAGTGCGTTCTCGATTAGAGCAGATCGGCGGCTTTTCAGCGCACGCTGATTGGAAGGAGATCCTGCGTTGGCTCGAAGGAATGCAAGGAACACCAAGGCGTGCCTTCATGACCCACGGCGAGCCGGAAGCTGCGACCGCCATGGCAGGACATATCAAAGAGCGTTTTGGATGGGCAGTGGAGGTTCCGCAGTACGGTGAGGTTTTTGAACTGGTGTAATAGCCGCGGATTAACGCGGAGGACACAGATCCGAAAAGAGACCTAGTGGCCATTAGAGTTGGGTCTGTTTCTAGTGCCTGCTCGCTGCTCTCTTCCCTTCAGATCCGTATTATCCGCGTTTATCCGCGGCTGGTTCTCGTTAGTGGCAGAAGTGACGGCTCAGTTATACTGCCGCTCACCGCAATCATGTTTTCTTATTCAGTTCTTGAGGAGCAAACACTTTGAGTGTTCTCGTAAACAAAAGTACGCGTCTGGTTGTGCAGGGAATCACCGGCAAGGAAGGTACGTTCCATTCAAAACAGATGGTTGAGTATGGAACGAATATTGTCGGAGGCGTGACGCCGGGGAAAGGCGGCACCACTCACGAGGGTATTCCGGTTTTTAACACCGTGGCCGATGCGGTCTCACAGGCAGGGGCAAACGCGTCGGTGATTTATGTGCCGCCGCAATTTGCTGCCGACGCAATCATGGAAGCAGCCGCTGCGGGAATTCCGCTCGTGGTATGTATCACTGAAGGAATTCCGACACTCGACATGGTGAAGGTCAAGGCTTATCTCGAGAGTCGATCCACACGATTAATCGGGCCAAATTGTCCGGGAATAATTTCGCCGGGTAAGTGCAAGATTGGAATTATGCCCGGCCACATTCATCGCGAAGGTCGGGTTGGTGTCGTCTCGCGCTCTGGAACTTTAACTTACGAAGCGGTCGGTCAACTCACTTCACTCGGCATGGGCCAATCGACTGCCATTGGAATAGGCGGCGATCCAATCGTCGGCACGTCGCACGTAGATGCGCTCGCGCTTTTCCAGGCGGATGAAGAAACAGACGGCATCGTGATGATTGGTGAGATCGGAGGCACGGCAGAAGAAGAAGCGGCAGCATTTGCAAAAGAGAACGTGACCAAGCCTATCGTTGCGTTCATCGCCGGCCAAACCGCGCCGCCGGGAAGGCGCATGGGCCACGCGGGAGCAATTATCGCCGGGGGCAAAGGAACAGCTGCAGAGAAGATGACCGCGCTGGAGGCTGCAGGGATTCGTGTTGTGAGATCTCCGGCGGATATCGGGTCGGCGATGAAGGCGGTGTTAAGTGCCTAGTTGCGAGTTGCGAGTTCGTGAGCTTCGTGGACTTTGGTTCCGGTTTGCGGCTCTGCCGCGTTCCTTGTGGTAAGCCTACGGCTTACCGAGTCGTTACTTTTTTGTGAGGCCGTGCCTCCGGAATCTTGAAGAGGCATAGCCTAAACCTTTAGCCTTGATCCGGTAAGCCAGAGGCTTACCGCAAGGGAAGCGGCTGAGCCGCAAAACCGGAACGGCAAGTCGCACAGAATCAGATTAGAAAAAAATTGTCGGAGAGGAAATCAGCAGAACGAATGAGCAATCTTACCTTTGGAATTATCAAGCCTGACGCGGTCGCAGGCGGCAAGACCGGACACATTATCCAGCGCATTTTGGACAACGGCTTTCGCATCCGCGGCATGAAAATGCTGCACATGACGATGATAGAAGCGCAGGGCTTCTACGCGGTTCATCGCGAGCGTCCTTTCTTCAGTGGTTTGACTGAGTTCATGTCGAGCGGTCCTTGTGTAGTATTGGCTTTGGAGAAGGAAGGCGCAGTGAAAGCGTGGCGAGATCTTATGGGCGCGACCGATCCGGGCAAGGCTGATGAAGGCACAATCAGAAAGGAGTTCGGTGGCTCCGTAGGGGAGAACGCAACGCACGGATCGGATTCTGACGAGAACGCCGCGATTGAAGTCGCATACTTCTTTTCGCAACTCGAGTTGGTGTAAGTCAACCGTGTGCGCAGCGACCGGGTCCTTTCCGATGAGATTCAAATTAGCTGATAAAGTGGATCTAGAAAGGATTCTCGAATGCCTGTCCTACTGTGGTTTGAATGAAACGCTGTCCTACTTGTAATCGCACGTTCACTGATTCTCATCTGAGCTTTTGCCTCGACGACGGCACGCCGCTCGTCGCAGTTGCGGAGCCGGCGGATGAGATCACGGTCGTTTCACCTTCAACCGGACAAACCCAAAATAATCCTCCGCCCACTGAGTCTTACCCTCCCGGTGACTGGACCTCGCCGGACTATTTGCCACCGGGATCTCCCAGGCCATCCGAAAATATAGCGAAGCGACGAGTTTGGCCGTGGGTGGCCGGCATCTTCGGCGTGCTGCTGATTGCTTTTGTCGGTTTGGGAATTGCGGCGTTCATCTATCTGCCGCGCATATTGTCGGAACGAACTAGTAACAGCAATCGAAATGTCGAGCCTGCCAATTCAAATGCGAATTCAAATGCAAATGCGAATACCAATTCAAACGTGAATGCTAATGTCGGGCAGGTAAATACCAATTCCGCCGCCAACGCGTCGAATGCGAACGTCGCACCCGAAGATGAGAACCTCAACGCTAATCCAGACGGGTCGGGAGCGCCGACCGACCATGCCGATGTGTTGACGACTTTGTCTGACCTCGAGCACGATTGGACAGTCGCAAACATTAACGCTGACAAAAAAGCCTTGGGCCGCATTTTGGCGGACGACTATGTCTCCACTGTAAACGGCCGCACGGTCGGGAAGGTCGAGTACATCAATACGATCCAGCGAGACACAACCACGCAGGATTGGAAGTTCGAAGACCTGAAACTTGATCTGAAGGGAACTCGAGCAACACTCAGTGGACTCGTAACCTTTAGCACTGCGGACCAGGAAGCAAAATTTCGTTTTGTAGACAAGTTCGTTTGGCGCGACGGCCGCTGGCAAGCTACCGGTTCAGAGATAACTCGCGTAAGCTAAATACAAATCATGTCAATCATCACCGACGTAATCGAATCAACGAAAGCCATCATCCAGGGAATGGGAGTTACGCTCTCATACATTCCGAAAGGGAAATGGACGGTTCAGTATCCCGAAGAGCCCGTCACCGTACAGCCGCGCTATCGGGGCCAACACTTGTTGCACGTTGATGAACTCGGTCGTGAAAAATGTGTGGCTTGTTTTCTTTGCGCAGCGGCTTGCCCGTCGGACTGCATCTACATCGTTGCTCGCGATGATCCGCGACCGGCGGAGATTCGCACCGGCGTGGATGAACGTTTCGCTGAGGTCTATAACATCGATTACGGCCGTTGCATCTTCTGCGGTTACTGCGTCGAGGCCTGTCCCAAGGATGCGATCACGCACGGATATAACTTTGAATTGTCGGTCTACAATCGCGCCGACTTGTTAAAGACGAAAGACGATCTGCTCATCACCAAACAGGTGCAATCGAGAAATTATCGCGTGGCGTCGTCGGGAGAAGATGTAGACTCGGAATATAAAGAGGTCTAGTCGAAAACGCTCGCAGGTTGGTAAAGGCAAGGAGTGAGGACACGAGTTTCCGCCTCGCTTTTTGCCTTTTACGTTTTTGTTTTTTGCCTTTACTCTGTTGCCCGCATGCCCTACCGCGAATTCCACTACCGTTGGGAATACGAGCTGAAGTCGAGTCCGGAAAAACTCTGGCCGTTTGTCGCCGATACGAACCGCTTCAATCGCGATACTGGCGTGCCCTCGCTCCAGCTTGATCAACAAGCGAGCAAACCGACGAAGAATGGGCGCAAACGTCTACGCCTCAAAGCGTTTGGAGTGCCGATCGAGTGGGATGAAACGCCATTCGAATGGATCCGGCCTTCACGAATTGGCGTGACTCGCGATTATTTGAAAGGGCCAGTTGCGAAGCTCGTCGTGCTGATCGAACTCGCGCCGGGTCGCGATGGAGGAACCAGGGCGACTTACCAGGTCTGGGCCAAACCAAAAAGTTTACTCGGAATGCTCGCCATCCCAATTCAGATCGGCATGCTCAGTGCCCGCAGTTTTGAGAAGGCGTTTCGGGATTACGATCGAGTGGTCGAGGCGGGCCAGCAGGTTGCGGAATCTGAAGCGCGAACCATCAGTGATTCCGAACAACGCCGATTTGATGCTTTGGCTGAGAAGCTGATCGGAAGAGGAATTGAGCAAGGTCTGGCCGCGCGCCTGCTTAGCTTTGTCGCTCAGGCGGACGACATGGATCTCGGTCGCATCCGGCCGTATGCACTCGCTGATAACTGGAACGAGGATCGACGCGAAGTGTTGGAAGCTTGCTTTCAAGCAACCCGTGTTGGTTTGCTCGACTTGCAGTGGGACCTGCTTTGCCCAATGTGTCGTGGGCCGCAGGAGACGAGTGGCTCGCTGAAGGACATTCAGACGCAAGTTCATTGCGAAGGCTGCCAGATAGATTTCAACGTCAACTTCGATCGTTTTGTAGAGATCACGTTTCGCCCGAATGCCGCCATACGCAATGTCGATCCCAGGACATATTGTATTGGCAGCCCCACGCGTACGCCACATGTCGTGGCCCAGCAGTTATTGAATTCAAAAAGCGAGCGGGTGGTGACACTGGCGCTCGAGGAAGGTCGCTACCGGATTCGTGTCGCTGGTCGTCCCGTCGAACACTCGGTAGTCATTAGCAGCTCCGGACTGGCGAGCGCTACTATCCAGGCAAAGCCGATTGGTCCAGTTTGTGAAGATCTGGAACTTGCTATGCGTTGTTCTCTCACGTTGGTGAACAACACCGATTTGGAGCAGTTGTTTGTACTCGAGCGCACAGCATGGAGCGATCAGGCGGCCACGGCGGCTGAAGTAACTGCTTTGCAGATATTCCGCGATCTGTTCTCGAGCGAAGCGTTGCGCCCGGGTGAACAGATCTCAGTTGGAACGCTCACCGTTTTGTTCACCGATCTCAGAAACTCAACGCAGTTGTATCGAGAGATCGGTGACGCAACTGCATTCGGCCGCGTGCTTAGTCATTTCGATGTATTGAAGAGCGCGATCGCGGCCGAAGATGGCGCTCTGGTGAAAACTATTGGGGACGCGGTGATGGCGGTGTTTCGACAGCCGGCGGCAGCGTTGCGAGCAATGCTGAAAGCCCAACGAGCGCTCGCGTTTCCGTCTGACGGCCGCGACCCGTTGACGTTGAAAGCGGGAATGCACTCCGGGCCCTGTATAGCTGTCACCCTGAATGAGCGGCTGGATTACTTTGGTTCAACCGTGAACATGGCTGCACGCCTGGAAGGTTTGTCATCTGGAAGTGATGTGGTGATTTCGAGTGCGATTTTTGACGATCCCGATGTGCGGGAATTGCTGGGAGCGTCGAGTGGTGAACTCGAATCAGAAACTTTCGAAGCGTCCTTGAAAGGTTTTGTTGATGAAAGCTTCGAGCTGATGCGCGTGCGACAGAAGCAGCTGTAGGGGCGTCCCTCCGTGGGCACTCTTTGCATTTTAAGATCTTAAAGAGAAGCGAGGGGCGCCCACGGAGGGACGCCCCTACAACTTATGGCGATACTCGAAGCGCGAGACGTTTCCAAAGTCTACGAGATGGGCGCGACCACGGTTGCAGCGCTGGACCATGTCTCAGTCGAAATCGCGGCCGGCGAGTTCGTTGCTATTCAGGGAACCTCGGGCTCCGGCAAATCCACGCTGCTGAATATGCTCGGTGGTTTGGATCATCCGACTTCCGGAGAAATTCTTTTCAGCTCAAAGCCGCTCAGTCCCTTAACAAAGAAGCAGATGGCTCATTACCGGCGCTACTCGATTGGCATGATCTTTCAGAACTTCAATCTGATCTCAACGATGACAGCGGAAGAGAACGTTGGTCTCGCGTTGGCGTTCACGGGCGTGCGCGGCGCCGAGCGAAGAAATCGCGCTGAGGAGTTACTCGGCCGCGTGGGTCTTGCGGATCGCATGACGCATCGACCGACGGAACTTTCCGGCGGCGAGCAACAGCGCGTGGCGATTGCGCGGGCGCTTGCCAACCGGCCCAAGGTTCTGCTGGCTGATGAACCAACCGGGAACCTTGATTCGACCAGGGCGCACGAGCTGCTGAGTTTGTTACGTGAGATGGTTGAGAAGGACTCGCTGACTGTCTTGATGGTGACCCACGATCACGAACTCGCGACAACGTTTGGTGACCGGATTATCTTGATGAAGGATGGAAAGGTGGTGTGAGGATCGAAGGACTATCCACAGATTTTTAGATTGGACTTTGGACTTGGGTCTTTGGTCTTTGCACTTTTGACTCAAAGTCGAGGTGGAATCCAAACCCGCACTCGCGCAAGATTTCAAATCAAAGACCAAAGACCAAAGACCAAAGACCAAAGGCCAAAGGCCAAAGACCAAGTTGAAATCCGAGGATAGACACTCACAAGGATTCATATGAGTACAGCATCGACTGAAATGACGCTCGAAGCAATTCGCTCCGTGCCGTTGTTTGCTTCGCTTGATGATAGAGCCGCGACCGAGTTGCGGAATTTGTTGACAGTTAAGAATGTGCCGAGCGGCACTCAACTATTTCACAAAGGCGATTCGGGCGACGCGATGTATCTCCTTGAAAGCGGCCGCGTCCGCATCAGCATTCAGGATGATGACGGGCACGAAGTGACTCTCGCGGATCTGGCGCAAGGAGATTTTTTTGGTGAGATGGCGCTGATCGATGGCCGGCAGCGATCCGCCGACGCAAGGGTTTTCGAAGAAGCGCGCGTCGCTATCCTGTCGCGCGAAGCGTTTCTGGCATTCGTACGTTCCAGCCCGGACATTGCTTTGGAAATGTTGGCGGCCCTTACGGACAGATTGAGACGGACTGACGAACTGCTGCGCGGCCGAGTTTCGAGAAACGCGAACGACGAGGAGCGTGCCCGCCTGACCCTGGCTGACAAAGCCGCCGACAAGCTCGCCGAGTTTGGCGGCAGTTGGAAATTCATCATTGCCTCGATGGCGCTGATTGTTCTATGGATTGTGTTGAATTCTGTCATCCTCGTGAAAGGCATCGATCCTGCTCCTTTTCAAATGCTGAATCTGATGCTCGCAGTAGTCGCCGGTATGCAGGCGCCGATCATCATGATGTCGCAGAACCGGCAGGGCGAAAAAGATCGACTGCGTGCTGATCTCGATTATCGGGTGAACCTGAAGAACGAATTGTCATTAACCGAAGTGTTGCGGCGTCTCGATGTGCTCGAGAGTGAGCGGCTGCCGAAATTGTTTGATGAACAGAATTCTAAATTAAAACGTCGGTAAGGAAGTCCGTTGTCAGTAGTCCGTTGTCCGTTGTTCTTGTGACCGAAGTTATAAGGAACTCGTAAGACTCTTGAATATTAGCTAGAGGAACAACTGACAATTGACAACTGATAACTGACAACGGACTACTGACTACGGACCACTGACAACGCACGGCGAGAGACAAAAGAAGAGATGATTCACGCTATCTTTTTCGATTTCAACGGCGTCATCATCGACGACGAGCGACTGCAGATGACC
>JANNON010000604.1:0-6451 GCA_031399105.1 Blastocatellia bacterium
AAGCGGCCAATGGTGGCACGATTTTCCTCGATGAGATCGCGGAGTTGGGTCCGGAAATCCAAGTATCACTTTTGCGGGTCTTGCAAGAGAAAGAATTTGAGCGTGTCGGAGGCAACCGGACCATCAAAACAGATGTGCGCGTGATCGCGGCAACTAACAAGGATTTGCGCCGCGAAGTTAACGAGGGCCGATTCCGCATGGACCTGTTTTATCGGCTGAATGTTTTTCCTGTTCACGTGCCTCCTTTGCGTGAACGTGTGAACGACATTCCGGTGTTGGTTGATTATTTCGCGACGCGGTTGGCGGCTCGCGCAGGAAAGAAAATTTCTCAAATCGATAAGCGTTCGCTCTCCGCTATGCAGCAATACTCCTGGCCTGGCAATATTCGCGAGTTGCAGAACGTGATTGAATGCTGCGTAATCTTGGCTGACGGTGAAGTTTTACGGGTTGACCCGAGCATGCTGATGCAAGACGCGGCGTTCGGACCGACAGCCCCATTGACCGTCGGCGGATCGGATCGAAAAGCTCAAATCGAAGCCATGCTGCGCCAGACGCGGGGCAAGGTTTACGGACCATGCGGCGCTGCTGCTCGATTGGGACTGCCGGCGACGACGCTTGATTCGCAAATCCGCGCTCTGAGCATTAACAAGCATCAATTCAAATAATCTCAACCTCAACTTGGCACACGATGTGCTCGTTAGCCCGGCGATGGTATGCGCCAAGGGTTGATAAGCACATGTTGAAGCTAACGAAACAAACGGAACTCGCCAAGCTGGTTAGAGTTAATTTGCATGGCGCCTTCACCGGCGACTACGTTGCTGAGGTTGAGAAAGCTCTATCAGAGAATGGTCGCAAGAAGGCAAAAGTCGCACTTGATCTAATGAACGTCACGTTCGTTGACCGAGAGGCAATGCAGTTCTTACGTAGAGCTATATCAAGGAAGAAGGTCGCAATCGAAAACATTCCCTCCTACGTTACCCGCTGGATCGAACAGGAAGTCTCGTGATTCTACGAGCCGCATCGTGGATTCACGAGTGCTGTATTCCCGAAACACGCAGTGACCGTCCACGAATTCCTCTTTTCACCGCCTTTTGTTTTCGCTCGTCTGTGTAACCTGCGATTTCAGGTCTGGAACAGTTGTTGCGATTGCGCTAACCATGAAAATCAAATTGCCATTCGCCTTTGTGCTTAGTCTGCTGACGTTCTCGACAATCCAGATCACGACCAACGCCCAACAACTTCGAGATGCTTTTCGCAAGGTCTCCCCATCGGTTGTCATCGTGAGAACCAAACGGATCGAGGTGGCGCCCTCGGCTGACGAGCCGATGGCGATCATCGATGGTTTGGGATCAGGTGTGCTGATCTCCAATGACGGAAAAGTCTTGACCGCGGCACACGTGGTCCAGACGGCAGATGTTGCCAGCGTCGAGTTTCCGGACGGCCGGACAATCAGCGCCCGCGTCATCGGCTCTGATATCCAATCAGATCTGGCCTTGTTGCAGCTCAAAGAAATGCCGAAGGGTGTCGCGCCGGTAACGCTCGGTGATTCTGACAAGGTGGCAGTCGGGGACGATGTATTTGTGATTGGTGCGCCTTATGGCATCAGTCAGACACTTAGTGTGGGCCACCTGAGCGGACGTCACCGGCTGCCCAGTAATAATAAGAGTGCTCCGTCGGTCGAATTCCTACAGACTGACGCCGCCATAAACGGCGGCAACTCAGGCGGCCCAATGTTTGACATGGCGGGAAATATCATTGGCATCGTCACCTCCATTATGAGTCATTCCGGCGGTTCGGAAGGGCTCGCGTTTGCCACGGCTGCGAATACGGCAAAGCACTTGTTGCTGGAACGGAAGCCTTTTTGGTCCGGCATTGATGGACTGGTGGTGACGGGCGCGATGGCGAAGGCGCTTAACCTCCCGCAAGCGGCGGGCGTCCTGGTCCAACGTATTGGCGATGGCTCAATCGGCTCACGCCTGGGAATTAATCAGGGAAACCTGCGCGTAACAATTCAAGGGACAGATATCTTGCTTGGCGGTGATGTGATCCTCGAAGTCAACAACATCGGCGTCATCGACTCGCGTTCGGCTCAGGCGCTCGGCAGTTTCACGAGCGATGAGAATTACGAAAGGATTTATAACAGCGTCGCGGCTCTCAAACCCGGAGAACCGCTCGTCGTCACCGTTTTCCGTGAAGGCAAAGTGTTGAGATTGACCACGATGATCGATCGGTAAGCGCGGGTAGTTCGATTACCACGACAGGAGCGGACGACGTAATTCCATACTTTCGCGACTTTGCACAAAAAGTACGTGTAGCACCTGGAGGGCGGCGGAGCCGAGGCAAGGCAATCAGAACCGCGGAGCGTAGCGACCGGGTCGACGCGAAAATTCAACTGGTGTTGAAACGAGTCTCAACTCTAGTCAATTGCGTGCTTCTTCCAAATCGGCCCGGTCGCTGCGCTCCACGGTTCTGATTGCTTCTCGACGCCCCTGGCGGCACTTTTTGTGCAAAGCCGTCTTCCATCGCACGGCTGCCATGCTTCGCCATTCGGTTCTACTCATTAGTCTTTCGTAAAGCAGATCTTCCTCGTCATCGTTTCAGCGCTTTCAACCGAATTAGTTTAGCGGCAGTCGTAGTTCCACGAGATCTCGTGAAATCACGACGAGTTTTTCATCGCTTTCTCCCAGAAGTTTAGTGTTTTCGCTGGAACGTCTGTTGCCCTTCAGGGTTGCGGAGGATAACCACAATGATGACGCGCCAACGAACTCACTACTTATTACCGGCGGTACTTTTATCGGTGCTCGCAATCTTGATCTCTAGCGACGCAGGAAATGCGCGTGACGTGCTGAGCGAAACAGGTACTGTGCGCGGTGCTGTTGCGATGAAAATGCCTGACGGCCAGTCTTACAACATTCCCGCAGCAAGCCTGAAGCTGAAACGAGGAATGCAGGTAGCGGAAACTGCGACTAACGACGCGGGCGAGTATGAGTTCACCAGGTTGTTGCCCGGCGAGTACACGCTTGAAGCAACTGCAGAAGGCTTCAAAGCGAGCAGCAAGACCATCACGATCGCCGCTGCTGCAACGTTACTGGAAAACATCAGCCTGGAGGTCGCTGATCTAACCGCCACGGTAACAGTCGCGTCCGATGCCGAGCAGGCCGTGCAGACCGCAGAAACAATGTCGGCCAATACCGTCACGCAGAACACGCTAAAAACTTTGCCGCTGCCAAACGAGCAATTGCTGGACGCGCTGCCACTTGTACCCGGAGTTGTGCGTGGGCCAGACGGTCAGATCGATGTGAAAGGCGCGCGCTCAAGCCAAAGTTCGATGACAGTTAATAGCGCCAACGTAACCGATCCCGTGACCGGGCAGTTTGCGTTCAACTTGCCGATTGAAGCAGTTGAGAACGTGCAGGTGCTTACGAATCCCTATGCGGCGGAGTACGGCAAGTTCACCGGCGGCGTGACTGCCGTCACAACGCGTTCCGGCACAGACAAGTTCAATGTTGAAGCGCAGAGCTTCTTCCCGCGGTTTCGTCGGCGCGGTGAGAAATGGAGCGGCATCGAAGCATTTACTCCGCGGCTGGCATTCAGTGGCCCACTAAAAAGAAACAAAATGTGGTTCATGCAGTCATTCGAGTATCGTTTCGTGCGCACGCCCGTTTACAGTTTGCCACCCGATAAACGCGACACCGGTCTTGAGAGTTTCGATTCGCTCACGCAGATGGATTGGGACATTAACCCCAGGCACCATCTCACCAGTACCTTTTCATTGTTTCCACAAAAGCTCAGGTTTGTTGGTCTCAACACTTTCAATCCGGAAGAAGTAACGCCGAACTACAAGCAGCGCGGTTTCTTCCTGGGGCTGAACGAGCGATGGATAGTGAGCGACAAGGCTGTGCTTGAATCGTATGTCAGCGTCAAGAAATTCGATGCCGACGTATTTCCCAGCTCAGGTGAGCAGGCGATGAACTTTGCGCCGGATGTGAACTCAGGCAATTACTTCAACCGGCAGGACCGTCGCAGCACGCGCGTGGAGGCACTCGAGATCTACAATTTCACGCCTCCGAATTTTGCCGGCGCGCACTTCATGAAGGTTGGCGTGGGCCTGACACACACTGCGTTTGATGGACGTAACCGGAGCAACACCGTCCGCATCCTGCGACGGGACGGCACCATTAGTCAGCAGATCGATTTTGTGGGCGAGGGCGTGCTGAGTCGCAACACGACTGAATTCTCTTCATTCTTTGAGGACAAGTGGACCATCAACGATCGCCTGACGCTGGAGTATGGGGTTCGTTTTGATCGCGACTCAATCGCAAACGAAAACAATTTTGCGCCACGGCTGGCGTTTGCCTTTGCTCCGATCCGCGATGGCCGAACGGTAATACGCGGCGGCGTCGGCTTGTTCTACGACCGGATTAACTTGAACACAGCTACTTTTTCGCAGATGCAGGATCGCTTAATCACCAACTTCGGGCTGGATGGACGGCAGGTAAGTCAGCTGCAACACATGTCTGTTGAGAACGGACGGTTCCTGACGCCACGCAGTGTTAACTGGAATATCGAATTCGATCGCGAGTGGCTGACGAACCTTCGGGTCCGCGTCGGTTACCAACAACGTCAAGCTACACGCGAATACATCCTGGACCCACTTGAGTCGGAAACAAGTGCCAGTTCGTTACTGCTCAGGAATGGCGGCAGGTCGCGGTACAGAGAATTTCAGGTCACCACGCGCTACACGTTTCGTGGGCACGATGAGTTAAATGCGTTTTATGTACGCTCCAGGGCGATTGGAGATTTGAACGATCTCAACTCCTACTACGCCAACTTCGAGAATCCGATCATTCGACGGAACGAACGATCCTTCCTGCCATTCGATGTGCCAAACCGTTTCGTATTCTGGGGTAACTTCACCATGAAGTACGGAATCACGGTCGCGCCTGTGCTCGACATTCGCAACGGCTTTCCGCTTTCAAACATCGACGAGGATCGCAACTTCGTAGGGCCGCGCAATCGTGCCGGTCGCTTTCCGAATTTCGCTTCGCTCGACCTGCAGGTGCTAAAGAGGATCTCGGCGCCAGGGCGGTTCAGCGAGCAATATCGATTCAGAGTGGGAGTAAAAGTTTTCAACCTGACGAACCACTTCAATCCGCGTGACTACCAGGGAAACCTCGCGAGTGACGCGTTCGGCGGGTTCTACAACGGAGTCGGGCGCAAGTTTGGAATGAAGTTTGTCATTGAGAAAAAGTAGCAGGGTGATCAAGTCATGGGGATCGTACCGCGGTTGTTGCCTGCCTTGCTTTATTTGGCGGTTGCCGGGTATGCAATGCTGGCCCTGTTTCTATTAGTCGGCGCATGCTGGCGTGCGTTACCAGTTATGCGCCTGCCCCGGAAACTCAGCGCTCGCGCCTCGGGTCGGACGTACCAGTCATATTCATCCTCGAAGAGCGGATCATCCGGCAGGGAATCAATCAGGTACAGGAAATCCTCGTTCGGCGGTTCACGGTAGAGATCACTTACTCGAACGATGACTCGATGTCCTTCTCAGCGTCCGGATGAAGAATGACCCTGTATCTTTTCATTAATCTTCGGACGCGATTTTATTCTCAGCGAAGAACTCGCTGAAAAACTCTTCTGCCGGCCTTCCTTTTTTCCGACCGCGTGAAGCCAAACGTTCACGAAGGGTCTCGACAACTTCAGCCCGCTCCTTAAGCTCGAGCAAGCTTTGGTAACTTTCAGCATCCTGTACTATTACTGCCGCCTTTCCATTGACAGTTAGCACCACCGGCGATTTTGTCTTCTTCATCTGGCGCATCACTTTGTTGCTATCGCGTTTGAAGGTCGACAAACTCATGATGTCCCGCACAAGTTTCATGGTCACACCTTGAATAGATCAATTTGCATTGAATTTAACTACATCCGCAGTGTAGAGATAGCTGAACAATCGTGTCAAGAAATCCTAAGATGTCGTGCGGTATGCGCCCTTCAATCCGGTGACAGCAAAGCCATGTCATCTTCCTAATTTGAATAGGCAATGAATGTTGCGCTTGCAGACGATTAAGTGCGGCTGAACTTAATCATCATTCTGGAGTGCCTTCACCAGCGGCCCGCGATCGCGAACAGGTCTCTCAATTTTCAGAGAACTCCGTTTCCTGAGGTAGTGATGCAGTTTGAGGTCAGTAAATGAATGCGGCGTTAAAGACATGAGGTCAGTACCACCTCGCGGTAGCGGGTGGGGCGCAGCAACGCGTTCTTCGGGGTTTTACCAACTCCTACACCCATGCCACCGGCAAGCCAAAGATCGTTGACAATAGACGGCGCGGCGCCTATAGTGACATCGCGATAGAGAGGGATCGACCGGGTGGCGCTGAAGCGCGCCCGGCGTGGCCCGTGCCCCGGCACAACGGGGCGGCGCGGCGCACCATCCCATGCGGCCGGACCGGAGAAC
>JANNON010000244.1:0-5818 GCA_031399105.1 Blastocatellia bacterium
GTAGCGGGTGGGGTGTTAGGTTGAATCGAGCATAAAAACCCGAAGAACGCGTTGGTGCACCCCACCCGCTACCGCGAGGTGGTACTGACCTCATGACTTTTACGGGGTGCTAAGCCGGTTTGAGTGCTCGTGCGGCCAGCATCCTTACGACACTGGATCGTCGCCGACACGTGAGCGTTTTACTTACGATGGAGCACGGATTATAGGAATTCAACTGCCGTGTACCTGCGGAATGGAGAACGATCTGTATCTGCGGTCTCTTGCGGATCAGGTGATGGCGTAGCGCAAATCAGGCTGCTCTTTTCTGGAAGCGCGGACGGCCTCGTCCGCAAGGTTGCATGCCACTCAGCAACCCGAATGGCGATCTACTTTCAGTTGAATGCTGCTGAAACGTTGCGGGCGAGGCCGCCCGCGCTCCCAGGAAAGAGATAGCTCGTTTCAGTCAGGGATCAGGACATTTGCAGTGCTTTTCCAACCGACGGATCGCGACGGACGCGCCAGATCTTGGAATCAAGGTAGTAGTGAATGAAGGCGTAGCCCCACAGAAAAGCGATCCCCAGTTGGATCAGAAGCGATTGCTCGCCCGGTCCTCTTTGCAAACTCGCGTAGCCGAGCACCTGTCTCGGGCCCTGATAAATCAATCCAAAAACCAGGCCAAAGGCGATGTAGAAAAGCAAGCGCCGGCTGATTAACTCTGCCGCACCATACTTCTCGCGAGTTGGCGAACTCGCATCTGTATTCGCGCTGTACTTCTTATTGTGAAACCAGATCAGCCGGTGATATTGGAGGTTGTGATAGATCGTTAGAATCGCGACGATAGCAATCGGCTTGTGCGGCATCGGCGTAAGCAAAACAATCCAATGCATGGGAATCGCCGCCGCCAGTAGCAGATACTTCGGAACATTCAGAGGCTGACCCATTAATGCGCGTTGCACTTGCCGGCCGAGCCAAACAACTGCAAGGGCGATCGTTCCGGCGAGTAAAATCGCGGCGACCGTATTGACGCCGGCTTGCAACGCTGCTGGAACGCGCTTCATCGCTTCCGGATCCTGTGCGATGAAAGCAACGAACGGATAGTTAAATGCAAAGATCAGCAGCAGTCGATCCAGCGCGTTATCGAGCGGCGCCAGATCGCCATTCTTCTTCTTGTAAAGCACCATGAAACCATAATGTTGCTTCACCAAATGGTAGTAGGCCCAAAGCGCTGCGATAAAAAAGAAGATTAGCCCCACGCCCAGCAAAACCATTACCGGGCCAACCACAAAGAATAACAGCGAGCCCCATAAGAGCCGGCCCCGGTTTTGCCGCTCTGTGCGATCAAAATAGGTGCGCGAGAAAGTCCCAAAGACATGCGGCGCATCGATCAGAATGGCCCATGCAGCTACCATCGGGACCAACGAAATGATTCCCTCGACGTAGAGAAACAGCAAGACATAACTCGAGAGCACCGATCCTATAAACCAGACGAGATCGTCGCGCGCGCTGATTAACCAGCGCAGCGAAATCGCTCGCGACTCGGTCTTTTCAATTGTGGTAACTGAGGCGGCCATACGTTTTTCGACTGAAGTTCTTTGAAAACCGTCAACTGCGAGGTTACGATTCTAGCACTCCACGAAAGCTTGCCGAAACGCGAGGGCCTATGTCTACGAATCAAAATATCGCTGCTGCCGGATCCTATGAACTCATGTTCCAGGCGCATCCGTGGCATGGTGTTTCGCCCGGAAACGACGCTCCGGCAGTCGTCAACACATTCGTTGAAATTGTACCCACCGATGTCGTGAAGTACGAACTCGACAAAACGTCCGGACACCTGCGTGTGGATCGGCCGCACCGACTTTCATCGCTGTGCCCAACGCCTTACGGATTCATCCCGCAAACTTATTGCGGCGACTCGGTGGCTGAGCTCTGTATGCAGCGTACCGGCGTTAGCGGAATTGAGGGCGACGGAGATCCGCTCGACATTTGCGTTTTAACAGAGAAGACCTTTGCGCAGGGTAATCTTTTCCTGCGAGCGAAACCGATCGGCGGATTGCGCATGATTGATGGCAAGCAGGCGGACGATAAAATCATCGCAGTGCTCGAACTGGATGTCGCTTATGGGCACATCGACGATATCGCTGAGTGTCCTGGTGGCTTGATCGATCGACTCCGGCACTACTTTCTTAGTTACAAACAGTTTCCCGGTGACGCTCCCAGAAGAGTTGAGATAGCAGACGTGTACGATCGCGGCGAGGCGCAGGACGTAATCAATCGGAGTATCAAGGACTACTCAGATCGGTTTGGCGATCCGGAGGAGAGAATGTCGCAACTTAGAAAGCTGCTGGCGAGATGAATGTTTTGCAACGAAATAGATCTAGCCGCGGATAAACGCCGATTGGGACGGATCTGAGAATATGAAACCCGATGATCAGATGGGCGTCGTTGGATACTTTCAATTATTGCAGGCAATTTTTCAGATCTGCGTCATCCGCGTTTATCCGCGGCTAAAAACCTAAGCCTTACTGACGATCTCTTCTATTCCACACCGCGGGCACGCAAGCGACTGTCGGCTGGCATCGGTCCAGCGGGCAAGTGCCAGGCTTTGACGTCCATCGGAAGGCGCACTGTTTGAATTATGTTGGCGTTGCTTTGATTCGGCGTCTGCGGCGCTGCAATGTTTACAGAGCCAACCATAACCGAGATTGAAGAAGTGATTTGTCTGATTCACGGGGGAACGCGCCTCAGTAATCTGAAATGTGCCGACCTGGTGGCGGATAAGCAAATGCCGGTTCAAGTCGATGAACCGGCATCTGTTTTTGTTCTCACTCAGATCTACGAGTACCACGCCGCGGATCTTGTGGCGATTCCTGGAGACGCACCGGAATGGACATTCGCCTGCCGTTCCTAAAGATCTCAACAGCAACAGTTTGTCCAATCTGATGCTTGTCGAGTATTCGATAGAGATCGTCAGAGTTGCCTACTTTCTCGCCGGCTACTGCCACGATGATGTCGCCCAATTCCACGTCCCCATTTTCGGTTTGGGTTAAGCCGCGCAACCCGGCATCTGCCGCGGCGCTGCCTTGGCCCACTTGCCAGATCAAAACACCGTCCTCTACTGGCATCTGTACCTGGTTCTTGAACGACTCGACATTTCGAGTAGTGATGCCCAGCTTCGGACGGTTCACCACGCCATTGCGAATGAGCTGCGGCACGATGCGCTTGGCGATGTTTACCGGAACCGCAAAGCCAACACCTGCCGAGGCCCCAGAAGGCGAAAGAATCTGCGAGTTAATTCCAATCATGCGGCCGTGTGAATCGAGCAGCGGGCCACCGGAATTTCCAGGGTTGATGGACGCATCAGTCTGAATTGCACCTTCGATGGGCCGTCCGTTACGAGCCCGGATGGGTCGCTGCAGTCCGCTGATGACACCAGTTGTCAGCGTGCGATCCAGCCCGAACGGGTTGCCGATGGCTAATACTTTCTGGCCCACTACGAGTTTTTCTGAATCACCTAATGGCACTATCGTGAGCGGCTCGTTGGGTTTCTCGATCAATCGAATTACCGCAAGATCAGTGTCTGGATCGCCACCGACGATACGCGCGGCATATGTCTTTTGACCACCAAGACTGACGGAAACTTTCTGGGCCCGCTCAATCACGTGATAGTTGGTCAGAATGTTGCCGTCCTGATCGAGGATCGAACCTGAACCGGAACCTTCCTGAGGTTCCTCATAGCCAAAAAAATCTCGCGCATAGGAAGTCGAATGAACATTGACCACGCCGGGGGAAAGCGTTCGGTAGACCTCTATGCTGTTCTGTTCGTCAGAAACAGTGGCGGGGTTGGTTACGCCCGCCGGGGTGCCCTCTGTAAAGGCGGCTTGTGACGGCTTCGCGCGGTCCGAGACGCGATCAATGACTGCGACCGCGATCGCCGCAAACAGACCCGACACCACTGCGATCAGAAGAATTTGTCTCGCTGTTAATCTATACATGTTTTTATTTCTCTCTTGTCGATTACTAAGTTCCTGAAAGTTATTGACTCAGATGCCGCGGAAAGTCGGGTTGGTTGTCGTTTGTGCTCTCCCGCCGATTGTCCGCCAGGCAAATGTGCACGGACTAGTGAATTTAGGCCAGCCGAGTGGAACACTGCAAGGAAAAGTCGTAGCGGTTTGAATTTTCAGTTGCGCGAGAAATTCAGTACCGTTACGCAGTAGCGTCGGGTTCGACCGGCTCGAGATCGCATGATCCCAGTGACCAGCAGCCCCGACGCAACCGCGTGACGGTACTGACTTATTACGAGATGGAGGTTAGAACTGCGTGCGGTAGATTGATGAAGTAAGTCAGCACGGTTTCTGGTCCATGCCAGCCAAGCGCTGAAAATCCGGTGATCAAGTGAACCACCATCAAGGCGAGGTAGATTGCCAACACCACTTTCATTCCGCGACGGGCCAGGGGCAGATGACTGCAGCGATAGAGCACATAAGCGGCAAAAGCACCGATGGCAAGCTTAACTCCCAAAAACGAACCCTCTCCCTGATTCAGCACCATGGCCATTAACGCGTTTCCCTCAGTCGCGACATTCATGCGCACCCAAAGAATTGTGAGCTGCGCGTCGAGCCAGTTCAATGCGAATAATAGAAAGCTTTTGTAGAGTGTACCCACCAGCGCTCCTTATTCAGATCGCAAAAACCCTGTTGAACTTCTGGGTCCTATTACGTCAGAACCCCCGAAACTTTCGCTTCGGAGGTTCTGTCGCCACGGGAGGAACGAGACTCGTCCGTATGCCTAAAAGAAAGTTCGAATCAACGGACGCTTCCGGAAAATCGTGGCACTCTTTTACCCGGCAACAGAACCCGCTAGCCTAAAAGTTTTAACGACTGAGCGCGTATTATATTCGCCGTTTGGCCTAAGCGCCAACTGAGACGGAATTGGATGGAAAACGTAACAGTATCGATAGCAGCGATTTTGCTTGAGGCGGCGAGATTCTTGCGCGGCGCCGGTGTACCCGATGCGAGTTTCGACGCGGGATTGTTGTTGGGCCACTTGCTTAAGCGCGACCGCACGTTCCTTATCACTCACGCCGAGGAAGTGCTGACAGAAGCACAATTGGAAAACTTCAGAGAATTAGTGGCGCGGCGGGCCAGCGGCGAGCCGTTACAATACATCGTTGGACATCAGGAATTCTTTGGGCTCGACTTTGAAGTCTCACCACAGGTCCTGATACCGCGGCCGGAAACGGAGCTACTCGTGGAAACGGCCCTCGACTTGATCAAAGAGTCTGCGCTGATTTGCGATGTGGGAACCGGGTCGGGCTGTATTGCGATCAGTTTGCTTTATAAAGTTCCCAACGCGCGTGCGGAGGCATTGGATATTTCGGCAGAGGCCCTACAGATCGCCAGACGGAATGCGCAAAAGCATTCTGTCGACAACCGAATCGAGTTCAAACTCTCGGATTGCTTCAACGAGATAGAAATATCGCCGCGTTTTGATCTGGTGGTCTCTAACCCGCCATACATCGCAGAAAGTGCCCTGCCGGGTTTGCAGCGAGAAGTTCGCGATCACGAACCGAGGATTGCGCTCACGCCGGGAGGCGATGGGCTTTCAGTGATCAAGCGCCTCATCCGCGAGGGTCATCTCGTTCTGAAAACGAGTGGGCATCTGCTGATCGAGATCGGATTCGATCAGCCCGATGCTGTACAAGAATCTGTTGATGAGAAGATTTGGAAGTTGGTCGAGTTGGAATATTGGTAGACCACCCTTTGCAACGGCAAAATAAAGATGGTTCGCCAATTAGTGTTGCACAAGCTGAAAAAGAAGGCTTACGACCTACTATGCAGCA
>JANNON010000637.1:0-3767 GCA_031399105.1 Blastocatellia bacterium
CGTGCTTCTTCCGAATCGGCCCGGTCGCTGCGCTCCGCGGTTCTGAGTGCTTCCCTTCGCCCCGCCCGCACTTTGTGTACAAGCCTTGCTGACCTGTAAGAACTAACAGTTACCAACCATTTATCATCCCGGTAGACTTCAGGAAGTTTGTTTGACCATCGTCGGCTGCCGTTCAGAAAGCCCGTTCCCTGTCGAGCATCGCAACTATCTCCAGGCGCGCCTCAATCCTTGGGCAGTACAGGAATGCCAACGCACCCGAAAAAGACCTCGTTCACGACCTGCGTTGTTGGTGTTGGTCTGCTCGTTTGCAGCGAGAAGCTGGAAGCTTAATCAGTCACCTAACCAAAATGAGCATCTCAATGGTACTGGGAATAAGCCGAGCTATCGCCGCAGCAACTCGATGGCCACGCGTGAGGATCCCTTCATCGAAATGGAAAAGACTATCCGGCCTGTGGAGATGGCATTAGACCGGCTTAAACTCTTTCGTCAGTCTTGCTGCGACCATGCGACACTTGTTCATCTGCACGCTGCTCTGTACGTTGGCGATACCAGCACTGCCTCAAACCTCGCATTCACTCCCTCAGCCGCGCCAAGTTAAGCGTTCCGTTCAGGCCAGAATTTCCACCCAGGTGGTTGATTGGGAAAATCGCCTGATGTCCAAAGACCCGAAGGTCCGGGCGATCGCCGAAGCCGCCCTGGTCCATGGGGCGGGACGTTCGCTGCCTTTGTTAAGACGACTCCTCAACCGTCGCAATGAAGACCTGCATCTCGCGACTTTTGAAGTCATCCAGCGGATCGGGCCGCCGGCTATTCCGCTGCTCGTTGAACTGCTTCGGGATCAACGAACCTCCTTCCGCCGGAGCGCTCTTAACGAATTGATTGATTTGGCGCCCGATACAGAGTGGATTCAACCGGCGTTGAGACGGGCGCTGCGAGATGAGGATTCGATGGTCGCTGGCGATGCTGCACGGGCCCTCGGGGCTTTGCGCGATAGAGCCAGTCCTTCAGTACGCGCCCTGGTTAAGACACTCTCGCACGAGGACCCCTACGTCCGCGTTTACGCTGCGGAGGCCCTGGCGTCCATCGGTCCGAAGGCGAGCGCGGCGACCAGGAACCTCGCCAAAGCTTTGAGTGATCCGATTCCCGGTGTCCGATGGGCAGCAGGTGAGGCCCTCGCAGGCATCGGGCCGGGCGCAGAGTCAGCAGTGCCTCAGTTGATCGAAGCACTGAAGGATGAGTTCCTCTACGTTCGCATCTGCGCGGCCGGGGCGCTGGGAAGCATCGGGCCGAGGGCACAGACGGCACGCGAGGCGCTGAGAGCGGCCGGAAACGATCCCACGATGCGTTACGAAGCTGAGTGGGCGCTGAATCGTATCGCTGGTGTCGAGTCTGGAGAGTCGATCGTCTCACCTGTTGTGCCTGCGGCTTCCGTCGTATCCCAACCCCAGACGGTGGTTCAAACGGGCAGTCCTCCTGTCGATTGGGATACGACCACCGGGCGGAACATCGTCTGGAGCGTCGAGTTGGGAAACGAAGTGTATGGCCGTCCCGTGGTTGCCGGGAATGTGGTCTATGTGGGTGCCGACAATACCCGGCAAATCAATCCCGCCTTTCAGGAAGATTCAGGTGTGCTTATTGCCTTTCGCGCGCCGGATGGCAAGTTTCTTTGGCAGGATGTAGCTCCGCGGGTGGAGCGCGGCCTAAGGGAGTTTCTGTTGCCGTCGACGACAAGTGCTCCTTATGTTGAAGGCGACCGATTGTTCTATGTCACCGCCGAATGTCAACTTCGTTCTCTCGACACGCAGGGTTTCCGCGACGGAGAGAACAATGGTCCATATCTGGAAGAGGTCTTCAAAGAAAATTCTGGAGCAGACATTGTCTGGCAGCTGGACATGCCCGCCTTGGGTGTCTTTCCACATGAAGCCTGCAATAGCGACGTGTTGCCTCTGGGTGATCTGCTTATGGTCGGTACCTCCAACGGCCAGAATGAAGGACATACGGGCGTCCCTTCGCCGCGCGCCCCTAGTTTGATCGCGGTGAACAAGCAGTCGGGCCAAGTGGTCTGGCGCGCTACCGGACCAGGAGATCGGGTGCTGCACGGCGACTGGTCCAGCCCTGTGGCGGCCAGCGTCAACGGGGGCATCCAGGTGCTTTTCGGCGGAGGAGATGGTTGGCTTCGCGCTTACGACGCAGCGTCAGGTCACGAAGTCTGGCGATTTGACGGCAATCCGAAAGACGCCCGCTGGCTTCCGCGTCCCGGCGTCCTTTCGCGCGGATCTATCATTGCTTCACCGGTCTTCGCCGACGGCCGCGTCTTCGTTGCCATGGGGCAGAGTCCAGGTCACCGCAACGGACCTTCGTTCGTTTATGCGATCAGTCCCAGCGGCCATGGAGACGTCACGGCGAGCAAGGTCCTCTGGACTTCTCGCGAGGTCGGTCGCGTGGTGGGAACACCTCTGGTGGAGGACGGACTGCTGTACGTTGGGGACCTGGGGGGAACGGTTTATTGTCTGGACGCGGCAACCGGCGCACTCATCTGGAAGCACGAGACGAACGAGGCCATCTGGGGCTGCATGCTGCTGGCGGGCGACCGACTTTACGTCGGGAACGCTGAAGGCAGCATGACCGTTCTTCGTGCCGGACGGAGAAAGGAATTGCTGGCCCAGATCGACATGGATGCACCGCTCTATTCGCGTCCAGCGCTAATCGGCGATTCACTATATCTGGCAACCTCGCGCAAGTTGTACCTCATCGCGGCAAAGCCGTAATCGACTCTCTTTCTGTCTCCTTCAAAACCAGTTGAATCTTTCGCGTCGGCCCGGTCGCTACGCTCCGCGGTTCTGACTTTTCGCTGTCCAAGGCTTCCCCTCGCAGATTACTGCTGAGTATTTAAGTTTCTGTGCAAAGCCAGGCAACGAACAAGAACTCTAGACAGTTGAGAACTTTCTCGCAGAAGTCTGAGGAAGCTTCCGCAGCATGGGCCTGCGCCTGTCTCAATTTCGGCGCGATTCTGCTCAAATCACCTCGGCACATGCATTGCTCTTTCAAACTAGCGGGTGTGACTGCAGATTGCGGCAAAGCAGCGGCAGTTTCGGGTGGTTACGAAGGAAAAGAGGAGGGCCCTGATATGGCTAAGGACGATCGCGACATTCTTGAAGTTCTTAATGAGGAGCTTGATTTCATCGAGAAGGGCGGATACGGTCGTTCAGTCCGCACTCCGTGGAAGCCACCATCCGCCTTTCAAGACTCCCTGACCTGCATTAACTACGGTTACCCGTACCGTGCACATCCGTGCAATGAATGCCATCTGCTCGAGTTCGTCGATCAGGAGCATAAGGCTGAGGTCATTCCCTGTCACCATATTGTGCTGGACGAGGCCGGGACAACTGTCGAGGATCTGGAAAACGAGGACGACCAGGCTAAGTTAGAGCGAAAGATCAGAGACTGGCTTCATTTCCGGATAAGTGAAATCGAGCAGGAACGCGCTAAACAAGCAATTGCCTGAACAGGTATCAAATGGCTTGTGCGCGCCTCCTGTTTCTAGATTCTTCCGAAACGACAAAGGGTCGCAATGAACTCATCAGCGCCAAAAGCATTGATTAAGGTCTCCAGCCAATCCCATACCGCGCCGAATTCGAAGGATGGAGTCAACCGCCGTACTTTCTGCAATCGGTTGCTCGCCACTACTTCAGGACTGTTGGTAGGTGCGTCGGCTTTGAAGTCAGCGGCGGCTAGCCACACTTCACAGGCTGCCTATCCGCCGCAAA
>JANNON010000644.1:0-1753 GCA_031399105.1 Blastocatellia bacterium
GTGATGCTGCAGGGTTTGCAGACCCGGTTACAGGTGAGGGGATTTACTATGCGCTTCGTTCCGCTGAACTCTTTGCCGAATCTTACCTGGCGGGCAAAGTGTTGGATTACGAGCGGAGTTGGCGTGCTGACTTTGGCGCTGATTTGATCCGGGCCTCACAAATGCGCCGCCGCTTTTATGGAAACTTCTGGGGTGCGCCTTTTACCGAGCGGATGATCGAGTTTGCCCGCGGCCATCGCGGGATCAAGCGAGTGCTTGGCGATCTCGTCGCCGGCGAGCAAGGGTACGTCGATTTGAAAAAGAAACTTGCGAAGAGTGCGCTGCGGCCACTGTAAATAGCGTCAACTGTTGTGAAAGGCTCCGCCTACCGTCGCTCGCTGATTTCCGCACAGCTTCATGGCGAAAGGCGGCTGATGAGCCAGGAATCATCGGCCTGCCGTTCATACAACAGCCGGTCGTGCAGTCGGCCCACCCGACCCTTCCAAAACTCCATCCGCGTTGGTTTCACGAGATAGCCGCCCCAGTGTGGCGGCCTTTCGATCACACTACCTTCATAGCGAGTCATCAGTTCCTTCACACGCGCCTCAAGTGCTTCCCGCCCATCAATCACTTCGCTTTGCGCTGAAGCGATGGCGCCGATCTGACTTTCACGCGGTCGCGTTTGGAAGTAAGCATCAGCGTCTGACGGCGAGTTTCGCGTCACGGTTCCTTCCACGCGCACCTGATACTCGAGCGGCCCCCAGTAAAAAACCAGACTCGCGAACGGATTGCTGTCCAACTCTTTGCCCTTGCGACTGTTGTAGTTTGTATAGAAAACAAATCCCGCCTCGTCTACCTGCTTCAAAAGAACCACGCGCGCCGACGGTCGTCCCTCACCAGTTGCGGTCGTCAAAGTCATCGCTTCAGGCATTTGAATGCCAGCCTGCTTGGCTTCGGCAAACCAGCGTTGGAAGAGCAGCAACGGATCGTCTCCGGCGGTTGTCTCGTCTAGTTCAATTGGTCTGGTGGTGTCGGCCATGTTCATTTGTCATCGGTTCTGGTGTACGGAGCTAAGCGTTCTCGGAGTTGATCGGGAATCGGGACAGTTTCGAATGTCTCTCGTTTGACGGCGGCCAACACGAAGTGTGCGTCGGCGACGATCGCTTCCTCGCCATTCCGACGAACTTCAAAGTCCAGTCGCATCGACGACGTTCCTATCCGGCCAACATAGACTGACACTTCCAGTAGATCGTCGAGAGTAGCGGCGCGCCGAAAGTCGCATTCAAGATGAACGCGTGGCAACCAGATGTCGAGAGTGTCGAAGATTTTTCCGTAAGACAGGCCAACTGCCCGAAAGAGTTCGGTCTCGGCGATCTCGAAGAAGCGAATGTAGGCGCCGTAGAAGATTATGCGGGCGGCATCGACGTCGCCCCAGCGGACGCGTTCGCGAATTGTGAATTTGACTAGCTCCGACATAAGGAAAACTTTAGCCGCGGATTAACGCGGAGGACACGGATCTGAAAAAGCACCTGTGTTAATTACCTTCCACTCGCTTAAGAAACTCCAACAACACACCGTTGAATTCCTCGGCTTTTTCAAGATTAGACACATGACCAGCACCTTCGATTATTTCCAATCGTGAACCAGCAATGTCGCGGTGCATTGCTTCTGAATCATCCATTGGCGTGATCGCATCCAGGCGTCCAACGATGATTAGCGTCGGCACGACAATGCGGGGCAGCAAAGAGCGCTGGTCCTTTCGTTCGGCCATCCC
>JANNON010000658.1:0-2921 GCA_031399105.1 Blastocatellia bacterium
GGTCCGCACGATGTCGATGAACTCGGTATGCATCTGGCCCAAGAACTCGTCGGCTTTGATCTTGTCCGCATCGGTGGCCGGCGTCCATTGGTTGAAGCGCTGCTTGGCGTTGCCGGCGGTATAGGTCATATCGGCGATGCCATGCTTGTCGGCAAGCCCAGCGAAATTCAGTGAGGACTGCACCACGCCGATCGAGCCCACCGTGCTCATCAGCGGCGCATAGAGCTTGTCGGCCGACATCGCCACTAGGTAAGCACCGCTGGTAACCTGGTCTTCTGCGACGGCGATCACGCGCTTGCCGTACTGCTTCGACATCGCTCTAACCATTTCGTAGATCAGCTCGCTCTGGCCGGGATAGCCACCTGGTGAGTTGATGATCAGGGCGACGCCGAGGGCTTTTTCATCCGTGAACGCACGCTCAAGCGCGTCGCGCATGATCGTCAACGAGGCGGTCGATTCGGGGCTGATCGCGCCTTCGAGGCGTACCGCGGTCGCGTATTGCCCCGTAGGACGGTCGCTGCTGTTGAAGATGCCGTTGACGATGGTGAAGACCGTCCAGGCAACGATGGCAAGGGCGATTACCGAGCCGCGGGCCACCCGCCAGCGAAGTTCCTTCCTTTGAAGTCCCAGCTGATCCTTCTGCGCGGCGAGATAAGAGGCGAGCGCGGCCTGCACCAGTTCGTTGGTGATGCTGCTTTGATCCGACATGACGTGTGCTCCGAAAAACACTCCGTCCCGCGGTCCTTTGAGCGGAACCTGAATGCTAGGGCTCCCACCCCAGCCAGAGGCTGAATAGTACGACGCTGCGGCCGTCGCGCAAAGGGCTGGCGATACAGCTTCACACCATACGCACATGCCGTGCTCTCGTTATGCACGGAGTCCTAAAGAATAAGCTGCATGCGGTTGCTGTAACTTGCCTCGCATAATGCGTTTCTGTATACCAATTCAAGGGACCCACATGGCCTATTCAGACCATGGAACGAGCAAGACGGACCGTCAGGCTGGACGACGAGGAGTGGGCTGCGCTAGGTGCCTATGCGGACACCGCCGGTCTTCCATCGGCTAGTGCAATTCGCCACCTAATGAGCATCGGTCTTGGGACCGAACGGCTAAGTGTTTCGCTGGCAGCCCTTTCTGCGCTACTAGAGCACCTTTTTCAGCAAGCACTCGAACAGCTCTCTCTGAGCCGCCTCCTAGTTGGGCATGTCGGGCCTAGCTTCCTCGATGAGGCAGGAAACTCCGCCCGTGAACGCTACATCGAAATCATCGGTGGACCCCCGACGAGGGCAACAACCAAGGAAGGTTGAACATGGCGAAAAGTCCAAGACGCGCGTCCAGCTTGCAGGATTTCACGCGAGGCGGGCAGGTGTTTCTCCACAGCCTGAGAATGTTTGGGCAGGTCGTGCTGAAATTCGGAACCTGGCTCTTGCTGCTGCTGTTTCTCTCTCTGATCGGCTTTTGGTATCTGTATACGAGTCCCTATAACCGGTACCAAACCTTCAAGTTGATCGTCGCCTGCACGGTGTATCAAGGTTTCGAAAAGAATCCTACGACCACGTTCAGGGTTGAAAGCGGCCACGTTCTACCCACCACGCAGGCCGCCATCTGCAGTTCACCGTCCGTATGGAAGGCGGCCGACAAGAGTTTCACCGCGCTGGCGTTTGCGACCGGCAGCTCGGCTGTCCTCATGAGCACGCTTTTGTTCCTCATTGTCTGGTTGCTGTGCCGCTCGGGCTCAGGGCAGCGTGATGAAGTTTTTCTTCGTGGATCGCGCATCGTTTCGGCCAAGGAACTGCGGAGGCTATTGCGCAAGTCGAAAAAGGACAGCTCTTTGGAGTTGGCCGGAGTGCCGTTGGTGCGCGGCAGTGAAACCTCACACATCCTGCTAACTGGTTCTCCCGGCTCTGGCAAAACGACTTCCATCTATGAGTTGATGGCGAGCATCCGCGCGAGAGGCGACCGGGCCATCTGTTTCAGCCCTTCAGGCGATTTCATCGAATGGTTCTACCGGGAAGGCACCGATGTGCTGCTCAACCCCTTCGATCATCGCTGCCCGCAGTGGTCGATCTGGGACGAGTGCACGGAGCCGTATCATTTCGATATGGTGGCCGCGGCGTTGATCCCGGAATCGACGAAAGGCGATCCATTCTGGAACATGGCCGCAAGAACGGTGTTCTCTGCAACGATGACGGTCATGGCCGAAAGGGGCGCACGCTCGACCGATGCCCTGCTGACGTTACTGAGCAAATCGAGCCTGGAAGAAGCTTACCGCTATCTGGCAGGCACCGAAGCGGCGGCATTTCTCGATCCTGATTCGGAAAAGACCGCGGCATCCATTCGGACCACCGCCGCGACCTATGCGCGGTCTTTGAAGTACTTACCCAAGCAAGGGAAGGCATTCCATATTCGCGAGTGGGTCGAATCGGAGGAAACCAAGAACTGGATTTTTCTCAACGCAAAACCCGACCAGCTGGATGCAGTACGTCCTGTCCTGACCGCGATGCTAGAGGTGTTCACCAACAGCCTCATGAGCCTGCCGGCCAGCTCCACCCGCCGCGTCTGGCTGATCATCGACGAAACGCCCGCGTTGAACCGAGTGCCTTCGCTTCCGCGTTTTCTCGCTGAAGCCCGCAAGTATGGCGGGGCCGGCGTCATCGCCTTCCAGCAGATATCCCAGCTGTACGAGCGATATGGCCGGGACGGAGGCGACGCCCTGGCAGGCCTGTGCGCTACCTGGGTCTGTTTCCGCCAGAACGATCCGACCACCGCCGAGTGGTCGGCGAAGTCTTTCGGCGAGCAGGAAACAATCAAGCAGCGTGAAGGGGTTAGCTACGGCGCTCAGGAGATCCGTGACGGGGTCTCCCTTACGCCGGATGAGAAAACCAGAAAGCTGATTCTCGCGTCTCAGATCGCCAATCTCG
>JANNON010000660.1:0-4449 GCA_031399105.1 Blastocatellia bacterium
TGTTGATCGACCCGTCGTACGAGATCAAGTCCGACTACAACAAGGTGCTGAGCTGAGAATCGGAACCAGTGAGCGGTGGCGACCGGGCCGCCCGCTACACACTCAACTTTCCGTGACAGCTCTCTTTATTCTTACCGATTAGCATTCTTCTTCGGAATCGACCCGGTCGCTACGCTCACCGGTTGACTAACACCTCACCAGCCGCCCGCACACCAAAACCATCGTGTTAGTATGCCCGAAGCTGCACTTAACAAATCATCGTTCCAGGTGTTCCCTAAATGCTTTACCTCTCGCAGATCTTAGGTCGGCCGATCCGCGATCTCGAAGGTCTTCGTGTCGCTACGGTGAAAGACGTAATCGTGAGACTTGGCGAAGAAGAACATCCGCCGGTCGCCGGAATTGTCGCCCGTTATCGACGACGAGATTTTTTTCTCTCCCGCTGGCGCATTACCAGTCTTGACGAAAACGGCGTCCGGTTGAACAACGACACTTTGAACCTGCAACCTTTCGTCCGTCGTGACAACGAAGTGCTGTTGGCACGCGATGTTCTCGATAAGCAATTGATCGATGTTGACGGCAAACGCGTAGTGCGTGTGAATGATGTGCAGCTGATCGAAGCCGCTGACGAGTGGCGAGTGACAGGCGCTGATGTGAGTCTGCAAGGCCTCTGGCGCAGACTCGCTCCCGCCGGATTTCTCGGCACACGCAAACCGGTTGAAGTGATCGACTGGTCGGACGTTGGTTATCTTGCAACCGATGCTGCCACCGTGCAGTTGAAATCATCCACCGGAAAACTCGCTCGTTTGCATCCAGTAGAAATAGCAAGACTCGCGGAAGCCCTTTCGTACCACCACGGCTCAGAGGTAGTGGAATCTCTGGACGATGAAACCGCCGCCGAAACTCTCGAGGAGATGCCGGCTGAGCGGCAGGTACGCATCATCGGCGACATGGATGAAGAGCGTGCCGCGGACATCCTCGAATGGATGTCACCCGATGAAGCCGCAGACGTGTTGGGCGATTTGCCGGAAGAAAAGGCGGAAGAGCTTCTCGGTTTGATGGAAGGCGATGAGCAGGCCGATGTCGCGGAACTGCTGCCTTATGCGGACGACACCGCCGGCGGGTTGATGACTACCGAATTCGTGACACTGCCGCGGGCCTTGACGGTTGGTGAAGCATTGGCGCGGCTACGAGAGATGGCCGAGACGCCAAACATGATCTACTACCTTTACGTGGTGGAAGCCGAAAACTCCTGGCAGCTCGAAGGCGTGATCGCGTTGAGAAGTTTGATTCTTTCCGACCCTTCATTGCCGCTCGCCGAGGTGATGCGCACCGAATTTCAATCGGCGCACGTAGACGAATCCGCTAAAGAAGTCGCGCAACGAATTGCCGAGTACAATCTGCTGGCCTTGCCGGTAGTGGAAGAATCGGGGGACATTCTCGGCATCATCACTGTAGATGACGCAATGGAAATCCTGTTGCCTAAAGACTGGCGACAGCGCTTGCCAAGATTGTTTGGCTAATCACTGGGAGCGCGGACGGCCCCGTCCGCGATGTTTGAGTAACGCAGTTCAGATTTATAAATTTAGTTGATTTAGCCAGACGACTCTGCGGACGAGGCCGTCCGCGCTCCCAATAACCGAGTCGGCATGCGAATCAAGATGAGCGAGGAACCTCCAAGTGGCAGAGCGCGGAGAAAGCGTGAGAGCGGCCGGCCGTCGTTTGCGGCGTGGCGCCCGAGGTATGCGCCAGAACGTCGCGCAACGCTGGCGGCTGATCGGTATCCTTGCCATTCTTGGTCCCGGGATGATCACCGCCAACGCAGGTAACGACGCCGGCGGCATTGCTACCTTCGCGTTTGTCGGCGCGGAACTTGGTTACCGACTTCTTTGGATCCTCATCCCAATCACAATCAGTCTCGGGCTAGTGCAGGAAATGTGTGCGCGCATGGGGGCTGTTACTGGCAAAGGTCTCGCAGATTTAATCCGCGAACAGTTCGGAGTTCGCTGGACCGCCCTGGTGATGTTGGCGCTGCTCATTGCAAATGCGGGCGTAACAGTATCGGAGTTTGTCGGCATCGCCGCCGCGTCCGAGCTATTCGGCGTGCCGCCTTTTCTCTCGGTGCCGCTGGCAGCCCTGTTTATTTGGTGGCTGGTGGTGAAAGGCTCTTATCAAAGAGTTGAGCGCGTCTTTCTCATGATGTCTCTGGTTTTTCTGGGCTACATCGCCTCCGCATTTCTTGCGAAACCCGACTGGGGCGCGATCGCCGTAGGACTGGTCAAGCCGAGCTTTAGTTTTGATCAGCTGTACCTCTTCACTCTGATAGCTGTCGTCGGCACCACGATTTCGCCCTACATGCAAGTCTACGTACAGTCATCAGTGGTTGAGAAAGGCGTCACTGTCGAGAACTACGCGCGAACGAAGATCGATGTTTGGTTGGGAACCGTATTCGCGATCCTGATCGCCTTCTTCATCGTCATCTCGACTGCTGCAACTTTGCACAAGCACGGGATTCAAATTGAGACCGCTCAGGATGCAGCGCGAGCGTTGCGGCCATTGGCCGGGGATTATGCAGAGAAGCTTTTTGCCATCGGATTATTTGGCGCCTCGATGCTGGCAGCGGGAGTATTGCCACTGGCAACGGCTTATTCGATTACGGAGGCACTCGGTTATGAAAAGGGCGTGTCCAGAAGTTTTAGGGAGGCCCCAATATTTCTCGGCGTCTTTACTTTTTTAGTTGCGGTAGGAGCAGCGATCGCCGTAGTTCCTAACCTGCCGCTCGTGCGAGTCCTATTAGTGACGCAAGTTATCAATGGCCTGCTTTTGCCAATTATCCTGTTTGCGATTCTTAAGCTCGTTAATAATCGGGAAATCATGGGCGTCCACGTTAATGGGCCTCTCTACAACTTCGGCGCCTGGCTGACCACTATTATTGTCACGCTGCTGTCGCTCCTTTATATATGCCGCACTCTGTTGCCGAGTTTGTTCTAAGAGGCGTACTCGAGGGGATTCCGACTCGCCAACCAATGCAATCGATGATAAAAGAAAGGCGTTCTAGCGCACTCAGGATCCTATCGGACCAAAACGCTTAAAAACGTGACCCGCCCTCCTTCCACGAACAAGTTTCCGATTTTCTTAACCGCTTCAGCGATAACGCTGCTGGCTCTCTATCTCGTTTACCATTTTGAAAGCAATTTAAGCGGCTATCTGGCCAGCCGCATGGCGGGACGGGTTACGGCTTCGGAAACGAGTGTCTTAACCGTCATCAAACTCGGGCTGTGGGCCCTGCTTGCTTACCTTGGGGTCCGGGCCATCAACAGTCTGGTTTTTGGGCTGACGTTTCGATTGCGGCGCGGATTCGAAGCTCCGACGCTGGTCCGGAACGTCTTCTCGATCGTCGCGTTTACAATTCTGTTTTTTCTGATCTTCAGTCAGCTTTATCCGGACGTAAACCTCGGCGCTGTCTTTACCACCTCAGCCATCTTCGGCGTCATTCTTGGTCTGGCACTACAAGACACTCTCGGAAACTTTTTCGCGGGAATCTCACTGCAAGCAGATCGGCCATTCCAGGTTGGGGATGTGATTACCGTGGGCAGGCACAACGGCGTGGTGGAAGAAATAACCTGGCGGGCGATCAAGATTAGAACTTTCACTAATCACGTCGTGCTCATCAGTAACAGCTCTGCAGCGAAAGAACCAATCGAAGTTTGTCCGCGTGATAACCTCAACGCACGCCTGGTCTTCTTCAACACTCTGTATTCAGATTCGCCGGCCAAAACCATTCACGTTGTCCGGGAGGCCGTCCGAGAGGCCGATAACGTCTCGCAAAAAATCACACCGATTGTTCGAATCAGAGATCTGGCAGAAAGCGGCGTCGATTATGAAGTGAAGTACTGGCTGGAAGACTATGCCAAATTCAACGACACAGATGCGCTCGTCAGGCAGAGGATTTGGTATGCCTTCCGACGAGCCGGACTTAACTTCGCATTTCCGACGCGGACGCTTCATGTCGAACGAAAACAAAGACCGGGCGAGCTCGCGGGAGACAACGGCGCCATTATTGAAAGACTTTCGGCAGTCGACATCTTCGCACCATTGTCAGCTGATGAGACGGCTATGCTGGCCCAGGCGGCCGTCAGTCATATCTTTGCTCCCGGCGAGAATGTAATTCGCGCCGGCGATCCTGGCTCCTCGATGTTCGTCGTGCACCAGGGGCGTGTGATTGTTCAGATTAGCGATGGCGGAAAGCCGCGCACGGTAGCCACGCTGAACGAAGGCGACTTCTTTGGTGAAATGGCGTTGTTTACCGGAGAGCCCAGGACAGCGAACGTGATCGCCGTGGAAGAGACAGAAGTGCTGGAGATTGGCCACGCTGCTATGAAGGCCGTCTTTGAAACGAACCCCGCCCTCGTGGAATCCCTCAGTCATATCATGGCCGACCGCCGCCAGGGA
>JANNON010000252.1:0-6180 GCA_031399105.1 Blastocatellia bacterium
CTCCACCCCGAAGGTGTAAAAGCAACGAATTCCCGGCGAGCAAGCGGGGTAAACCACCCTTTCCGACCACTAGCTGAACAGAACACCATTATTCGCCCGACGAACATCGTCTTGTGCGATAACTTGCCCAAAGCTTCTGCGTAAGCGAAAATCACAGCTCACAGATACTTCCGTCAACGATCAAAGAGAATCCCTAATGTCACTACTCATCCGCGCGTCAGCTTTCGTGCTTCTGCTTCTTTGCGTCACCGGCTTTGCAGAGTGCTACAAACCGGTAACGAAAAACCAACTCCCTGCTCGTATCAAGACCGTCGCGGTGCCTGCTTTCCAGAACAACGCGTTGCGGTACAAGATCGGTTCGCGTTTCACCGAAGCGGTGATTAATGAGCTGGTCCACCGCGGTCGCGGCCTGCGAGTGCAGGGCGATCGAGAAGGCGCCGATGCCGTGATCGAGGGCGTGATCAAGAGCTTCTCTCACTCCGGTGTATTGCTGGACGATCAGGGCCGCGCGCGCGTGTTTGAAGTCACCATAGTCGCCGCCGTCACGGTGCGCGATCAAACCGAGAACCGAGTCTTGTACGATAACCAGAACTTCGTCTTCCGCGGCGAGTTCGAATTTGCGAACGATCCACGGAGCTTCTTTAGCGAAGAGGATCCGGCGGTGCAGCGCATGGCGCGCAGCTTTGCTGAGAGTATCGTCTCCACACTCATCAATGCGGTTGAGGTCAAGAAATGAAACCACTCACGCGCGCCGAGCTCGAGAAATCCCTCGCCGGCGGTAGCGTGTCTCCGCTCTACTTCCTGCATGGGCCGGAGAGTTATCTTCGCGAGGCCGCTGCCGATGCGATCTCGAATCTTGCGCTCAGCGATACGCTAATACGAGAATTCAACGAGAGCACTTTCAACCTGCTGGGCCAGAATTCTCGCGACGCGATTGCGGCCGCCGAACAACTGCCGATGATGTCCACGCGTCGAGTGGTTCGCATCACGAACTTTGGCAAGATTCGCGAAGCCGACGAGGCGCCGCTGATTGCTTACATCAATCGCCCCGCTGATTCGAGCGTGGTTATCTTTGAAGCGAGTGAACCTGACAAACGAAAGACTCTTACCAAGGCCCTACTCGACAAATGCACGGTGGTCGAGTTTCCGCCGCTCAAGGACGGCGAGGCGAAAACCTGGGCCAGGAGGCGTCTCAAAGAACTCAAGGTCGCGGTGGATGAACAAGTACTGAGCGACATTATCTCGCTGGTGGGAACTGATGTGCAGACGCTGAACTCTGAGCTGGAAAAGCTTTCATCAGCAGCTCTCAACACAGGCCGCATCACCTGGGAGATGGTTGATTCACTGCTCGATCGCTCGCGCGAGCTGTCAAACTTTGAACTGGGTGATCACCTAATCGCCCGTAACCGGAAGCGTGCGATGGAGACGGTGCATCGGCTATTAGAGGACGGCGCACCGCCCGTAATGCTCATCGGTGCGATCGCGGGCAACTACCACCGGCTCGCACTTGCGAAAGATATTCTCACGCGTGGATCACGGGATGAGGTTTTCCGCACGATGCCAATGCCCTTCTTCAAACGGGATGCGTTTATCTCTTCACTGCAGCGGACTGACGCCGCAAAGATAGCACGGGGAATTCAACTCATCGCGGCTGCGGATCTGGCAATTAAGTCTTCGCAAGGAACGCCTCGGTTACAGTTGGAAATGCTCGTTTGTGAACTTGCGTCTTAAGCGCCGGTCCCGTTCAGCTTCGACTTTTACTGGGGTGAGCAACGCCACTACTGGGAGCGCGGACGGCCTCGTCCGCTGAAGCTACGCCTCCGATCAAATTCAAGTGGACCTCTCAATTCCAAACTTAGAGGCATTCAACGTTTGAGGCGGGCGAGGCCGCCCGCGCTCCCAGGGAAGAGCGCCCGCGACGTACGCCACCTTCGAGGGTTGGGAACGGCGGGCTACCAGGAACGGCATGCTGCTAGAGCGGTTTTAAGTCTGGCTCGACCCAGCTGTTCTTCGCCGTTGCCGACTTCCATAGTTCCTCGCTGTAGTACTCAGACAGCAGACGCGAATTGGCGAACGACGCAACCACCGCGTTAACTGTTTCGGTAAGCGATGGTTTTGGGCCAAGCTCTTTCACGCGCCTGGAAACCACGACAATCCAGAACCGAGTGATTGTTTCGTTATAGACATCGGCGCCGATGCCATGGTGATTCAAGAATCGAAGCAGTCCCTCTCGCATAGCAACTAACGCGACTGCTTCGTCTCGGTCTTGCAGGTACCAAGCAGCCACGGCAAGATGATCGGCGTGTGAGAATCCATCCTTGCCCGTGGTGCAGGATTCGAACCCGCGCACTACAGCCTCGATTTCAGCTTGATCCCGATAATGACCCATCACCTCTTCTCCTCTCGTTGAACACAAAAAACGAGGCGGACCGATTAAACGATCCGCCTCGTGCGAGTCAAACTTAGAAAGAATCTATTTAGCTGCGGTTGCCGTCGTATGCCGCGTAAGTCTCGATTTATAACGTGCGGCGGCGTTCTTATGAAGCACACCCTTCTGCACGGCCTTGTCGATCGTCGATACGGTTATCGGCAACAACTCCACCATCTTTGCTCCGTCGCCCGCTGTGAGCGCGCTGCGGAGGGTCTTGATTGCACCTCGCACGCGTGTGCGATTGCCGCGATTGAGTTTGCGTCGCTTCTCGTTCTGACGCATCCGTTTCTCTGCTGATTTGTGATTAGGCATTCAAAACTCCAATATCTACGCTAACTGCTAACAATATCCTGTATGTTCAATCAGCCCGCGTGGCGAGCAAGTGTCGGAGTATAGGGGCCGAGATGGCCGTAGTCAAGCCGAGCCACCAAGGTCCGAAGGCCATTCATTGGCTGTTCTTACGCTTGAATTTGACACGCTCGCGAGTGCTGTAGTAGCGTCCCTCCAACACGTTTATGCAAGCAATTTGTTCGCAAACTCACGCCAACGCCACCGCAGAAAACTATCCACCCCTGGAAAGAGAGATCTCCCGCCGTTGAAGAAAATTGAACTTCCGCACCGAGGTTTAGAAACTCTTTTTGGAGTTCACGATCAGAACATCAAGTATCTGGAATCATTGCTCGCCATTCGCATTGATGCGCGTGGGCAGGACGTTTCGATCGACGGCGATCCCAAAGACGTGGCAACCGCGGAACAGATACTCGAAGACTTTTCCCAACTCTTCAAAGAGGGTCGCCAATTCACCGACAAGGAACTGCGCGAGGCCTTTACGCAGATCGCTGAAGACCGCGCGTTTAGTTTGCGCGACTACTTTACCAAAGCCCGCTTCAATCCTGCGGGTAAGAAACAAGTAGCCCCGAAGTCTGCAAATCAACGTCATTACATTCAGGCGATCCAGGAGAAGGATGTCGTCTTCGGCATCGGCGTGGCTGGCACCGGCAAGACTTATCTCGCCGTCGCCATTGCCGTGCAGGCGTTGATGCAGAAACAAGTGAATCGCATCGTGCTGGCCCGGCCTGCGGTGGAAGCCGGCGAGAAGCTGGGCTTTCTGCCGGGAGACCTTCAGGATAAAGTCGATCCTTATCTGCGTCCCCTCTACGACGCGCTCTTCGATTTGATGGATTACGAAAGAGTGACTCGCTTGCTCGAGAAGCGCGTCATTGAAGTCGCTCCGCTGGCGTTCATGCGTGGCCGCACTTTGGCGGATGCTTTTGTAATTCTCGACGAAGCGCAGAACACTACCAGTGAACAGATGAAGATGTTCCTCACCCGCATTGGCTTTGGGTCAAAAGCCGTTATCACTGGTGACGTGACTCAGGTTGACTTGCCCGCTGGAAAACGCAGCGGTCTCATCGAAGCAGAACGAGTGCTCGCGAATCTGGAAGGCATCGAATTCATCTACTTCACGGATAAAGACGTTGTGCGGCATAAGCTGGTCCAAATGATCATTAAAGCTTACGAAGAGCACACCAGGAAAACCCATATCTAAGATCATCAACGAGCAGATGGTGGAAGTCATCAATCGCCAGCGCAGGATGTCGCTTGATTGCGATCTGTGGACTGTTTTCACAAAGAAAGCGTTAACGCTTGTTCCAGCCGCTGACGGAAACGTAACGGTAGTTTTTGTTTCGGACAGAACGATGCGCGAGTGGAATCGAAACTGGCGCGGGAAACGAGGCACTACGGATGTTCTTTCCTTCCCTGCTGACCAGCAAGAATTTGAAAAGTCTGCCGACTCGATACTCGGTGATATCGCGATCTCGGTTGAGCAAGCTGAGCGGCAGGCGAGAGAGAATGGGTTGAAGTTGGAGCAGGAGATCTCGCAGTTGATCCTTCACGGCCTGCTGCATCTGTGTGGCTTCGATCATGAAACAGATAAAGGCGAAATGAACCGATTGGAGTTGAAGCTGCGCCGGAAGCTGAAGATCTCAGGATGAAGGCGGAAGGATGAAAGAGCGATGACTCGGCGAGGAAGCTGGAAATCCAGCCACATGGCTTGGCGGTGTAGGTCTCGCGCCTCCGCCTTCCGCCTTCACATTTATTCTTTCATGGTTCCGCCTTCATCCATCATGCTTATTCCGTTGCGCCGGTTGCTGTGACGTTCTACTATTCAAACCAATGCCAATAGAATTTGCGCTCACCGGGCTGCTGCTCGTCATTTTGTCGTTACTGGCAACGGTCGACATGGCGTTCGGCCAGCTCAGTGACGTTGGGTTAAGACGACTGATTACCGACGCGGAAGAGGGCGACAAGGTTCGTACCGCGGCCTTTCTCAAACAGGTGCTCGAGAATCGCCCCCGGTTTAGTTTTGCTATCTCCGCGACAATTCAGATCCTGCTGGTCGTGGTGGCGGTACTCGTAACTTCCATCGCGCTCAGTCTTACTGCGGAACCACGATTTGTTTTAGTTGGGTTACTCGCCGGACTGGTACTTGCCGGCATCTTCCGACAACTCATTCCCCTTTTCATCTCAACTCGCGATCCGGAAGGAACATTGCTGTTTCTGCTTCCGATCATCCGCCCGTTTCTGCCATTGATGGCGTTCGCCGCCGATCCTTTTCATAAGTTGTTTGATCGTACGCGACGGAAAGAGCAGATTCAGGAGAACGGCGAGGACCAGGAAGATGAAGACAGCACCGATCTCCAGGTGTTGATCGAAGTGGGTGAAGCAGAAGGAATTTTGGAGGAAGAAGAAGGCGAGCTGATCCATTCGATCCTTGAATTCGGCGATACGCATGTCAGTGAAGTTATGACGCCGCGTCCTGACATTGTCGGGATTCCGGTCAACGCCACAGTCCAGGAAGCCCGCGACGTGATCATCGAATCAAAGTATTCGCGCTTGCCCGTCTATCGGGATCAGATCGACAACGTCGAAGGCATGATCTACGTTCGCGATCTGCTGCAATGCTGGCCGGAAGGAAAAGAGAACGAGCCAATCACGCCGCTTGTGCGTCCGGTCTATTTTGTTCCTGAGACCAAGCCAGTGGCAGAATTGCTCGAAGAGATGCAGAAGGCGCACGCGCAGCTTTCAATGGTGATTGACGAGTATGGCGGCGTCTCCGGCCTCGTGACAGTCGAAGATATTCTTGAAGAGATTGTCGGCGAGATCGAAGACGAAGACATTGGCGGCGACGACCTTCAGGAAATAGTCGAAGACCGCGCAGGCTGTTACGAAGTGATGGGTTCGACTGAGATTGGAAAGATTGAACGGCTGTTTGATATGGAGATTGAAGCCGACGATTTCACGACCATCGCCGGTCTGGTGATCAATGAAGCCGGCAAGGTACCAAAACCTGGAGAGCACCTCATATTTCGCGGACTCGATGTGATGGTGCTCGAAGCTGACGATCGAAGAATCGTTCGCTTGCGCCTCCAGCGTACGGCCGACACCAATGGACACGAAGCTTTCGAGACAAAACATTGACCCAGGCTCTGAAAACATTGGCAGGAATATTTTCTGAGCGATACCGCGCACCGTCAAAGTGTGAAGCTTGCGGTGGAGAGTTCGCTTGCGGCGCGAAGCTCTCCGGATGCTGGTGCTCGGAACTGAAATTGTCGGATGAGACCAGGGCGGACTTACAGAAGCAGTACTCCGGTTGTCTTTGCCGGGGTTGTTTGGAGAAGCTGGAGAAGGGGTAGGTCTCAAGTGTCCAGTCTCAAGGTCTCAAGGTCTCAAGGTCTCAGGTCTCA
>JANNON010000732.1:0-6667 GCA_031399105.1 Blastocatellia bacterium
GCTCGTTCGGCGACAGCAAGTGCGTGCCCGCCAGTTCCTGAGCCGAGATAAACTGCATCACCCGCTTTCGGAAGTTTGAGGTTGTCATCAATCAGGGCAGAAAACCTCTCGCCCCAATCGGTCGCCACGAATAGATCGTGCAGAAACGCACGTTCTTTGTCTGTCTTTTCGGTCAGCATGAGTTTCCTATCAGCACTCTTTTTACACTGCCACTAAGCCCTCACTGGCTATCGGGCTACTGGACCCTTACCGCACCGTGTTACTGCTTCGGATCCTCTTCAAAATACTTTCTTCCCCGCAGCTTTTCTGGCAGACACTCCATCTCTTCCCTCGCTTTGGGATCGTTATGGACATAACGGTAGCCTTCGCCATAACCGGCTTTTCTCATCAACGGTGTCGCCGCGTTGCGCAGATGCAGCGGTACTGGTTCGCGTGCCGTTTCTTCCGCGTCAGCTACGGCTGCGTGATATGCATTCTTGACCGCGTTGGACTTCGGAGCGCGCGCAAGATAGATCGTGGCTTGAGAGAGCGGGAAAAGACCTTCCGGTAGCCCGATGAGTTTTACGATATCAGCGGCAGCGGCGGCCTGGACCATCGCTTGGGGATCGGCCAGTCCTATGTCCTCCGAGGCTAGTATGCAAAGCCGGCGCGCTATGAAGAGCGGATCGGCGCCGCCCTCAATCAAACGTGCGAGCCAATAGAGAGCGGCATCGGCATCTGAGTTTCTTAGTGACTTAATTAACGCCGACGCAAGGTTGTAATGCTCTTCGCCACCTTTGTCGTAAGCATAATGCGCGCGGCCAAGGGCTTCCTGCACTGTGTCTGCCGTGATGAAGCGCGAGTTGTCTGCGTCTGGATGAGTCGATTCAACTGCCGCTTCCAGTGCTGCGAGAGCAACGCGAGCATCGCCACCTGATGAATGAGCGAGGCGATCAATTAGTTCGTCAGATATTTTTGGATTGAGATGAGCGACTCCACGCTCATGGTCAGCAAGCGCCCTTTCGAGAATCTGTTTGACCTCTTCGGGCTTAAACGGGTTGAGGAGCAAAACTCGAGAACGAGATAGCAGCGCGCCCGTAACTTCGAACGAAGGATTCTCTGTTGTGGCTCCGATGAGAATAACCGTGCCGTTCTCGACAGCATGCAGCAAAGCGTCCTGCTGACCCTTGTTGAAGCGATGAATTTCATCGATGAAGAGAATCGTCTGGTGGCCAAACTTCCGCTCTTGTTTGGCCGCCGCAATCGCCTCACGCAAATCTTTAACACCGGAAAAAACTGCCGACAGCGCAACCAAGCGTGCTTGGGTTCCCTCTGCCATGAGACTCGCGAGTGTGGTTTTCCCAGTGCCGGGTGCGCCCCAAAAAATCAGCGACGGCAGCTTTCCGCCGCCATCGATGAGTCTGCGGAGAACTCGGCCTTCGCCAACCAGATGAGTTTGACCGACAAACTCAGACAGCTTGCGAGGTCGCATGCGTTCGGCCAAAGGGGCCGAGCTTTCCACGGCAGATTCCGGCAAAGCCTCGTCAAAGAGGTTTGGTGTTGTTGGTCGAGTCACGGTTGTGTAATTATCCACCAAAGAATCCAACAAACGAAACTCAGCTCACGAACGCGGTAGTGATGCAGTTTGAGGTCTGTAAATGAATGCGAGGTGGTACTGACCTCATGACAGCCGATCGAATCGCGAACGAGCAAACTGGATCACTACCCACGAACTCGGTCTCTTTAGTTCAATTTCTTCGCAGTGGGCAACGAAATTACTGAAGCCCTGGGCGTGTCAAGGGCTCCATAGTTTTTCGATGGAACGAGTGGGAAAATATCTTCGTATATCCGGCAGCAAGCCGAAAGGAACTTCCGGCATTAGCAAACGGTTTAGGAGAGAAAGAAATGTCTGACGCACAGAACGTGTTTAGAGTGGTGGGAATGGTCCTCCTGGGGATCTTTGTTTTCGCGGTAGGAGTTCCGATCGTGCTGACAGCGGCTGGTGTAACTCTTGGGATCTTAAAGCTTCTGCTCGGCCTCGCGATTCTGCTGATCAAGGTCGCGGTGGTTTTGGCATTTGGCTATTTGGTGCTGGTGGGAATTCGAGCGCTGTTGCGTTGAATTATAATTGGGCTCTCACCGCCCAGTGTAATGCTTGAGTTTTGTCATTCCTTTATCCTCACGACCTAATCCGTTCAAACTTGACCCGATGAGATAGTTGCGGCGATCATGCTTGCCGGTACATTTAAGGTGAGCGGATTCAGCGATAATGACATCTGAACAGAGGCTTGACCGGCTTGAGCGGATAGTGAGATTGATGATCCGTTCAGGGCTTCGTTCGCGACGCGTATCGCGCGAACAGGATGAAAAGATCAACATTCTTCTTGAGATGCAGATGGATAATGTGCGTGGATTCGCTGAGCTGCGCGAGGCGCAAATGCGACTCACAGAATCGCAGACCCATACCGATCGTCGACTCGACGCCTTGATTGATATTGTCCGGGGCAAACTGAACGGGAACTAGAGATTACACTCAGCAACAGCCTCAAACGTTGAACCGAAAGTTGACGATATCTCCCTCCTGCATTCGATACTCCTTTCCTTCCAGTCTCATCAACCCTTGCTCGCGCGCGGCGGCATATGAACCAGCGCGAATTAGATCTTCATAGCTGACAGTCTCCGCTCGTATGAAACCACGCTCGATATCGGTGTGAATTACACCCGCAGCCTGCTGCGCCCTCGTTCCCTGAGCAATGGTCCACGCGCGCACCTCTTTTTCGCCAGCAGTTAGAAATGACATTAGACCAAGCAGGTGATAGGCGCTCTTGATCAGGCGATCCACTCCACTACTAGAAACACCAACGCTCTTCAGATAGTCGAGCCGCTCGTCAACTGGCAGTTCAACTAATTCGGCTTCGAGTTGCGCGCTGATCGCCAGGCACTCAGCTCCTTCCTGTTCCGCGATCGCACGAACGGCATTTACCTGTTCGTTTGCTTCTGGATTGGCTAGCGTGGCTTCATCAACGTTAGCGGCGTAGATGGTCGGCTTCATGGTCAAGAGAAAGAACCCGCGTGCGACCTCACGCTCGTCATCAGTCAGCGTGACTGTGCGTGCTGACTTTCCCTGTTCGAGCACTGGCTGGATCTTATCCAGCACTGACAGCTCCGCACGCGCTGTCTTGTCTGCGCTCTTCAGCGCCTTCTGCGCTTTTTCACGGCGACGTTCAGCAGTCGCCAGGTCTGCCAATGCCAATTCAATTTGGATCGTCTCGATGTCACGCGCGGGATCGACGGAACCCTCGACATGAATGACACTATCGTCGTCAAAACATCGCACCACCTGCACCACCGTGTCAGTCTCGCGAATATTCGCGAGAAACTGATTGCCGAGTCCTTCACCTTTTGAGGCGCCGCGAACGAGTCCGGCGATGTCCAGAAACTCTACTGTCGCAGGAACGATGACACTCGTTTTCACGAGCTTTGCGAGCGGTTCCAGGCGCTCATCAGGAACGGGGACAACTCCCACATTTGGTTCGATGGTAGCGAACGGATAGTTGGCGGCGAGTGCAGCCGTCTGGGCCGTGAGCGCGTTAAAGAGCGTAGATTTACCGACGTTGGGCAAGCCAACTATTCCTGCTCGTAACATTGTTAGTCCTTTCCTGCTGAAACTAACCGATAATTTCGCGCGAGGCAAATGAGGCGAGTTGTCGTTCTTTTTGAAATGCTTTCACGGCTCAAAGATCCTTCGCGTATAATCGCGCTCCTGACCGGCACTCCACTAAAGTAAGCAAGAACCAGCGCGAAAGGGACGAGTAAAGTGACGAGAAACTCGCGGTCGGCCCCAGCATGATCACATCGCTTGCACTGGCCTTCCTCTGTACCGCCAGCGGTGCTCTTGCTACTTATCTTTACGATGAAGGCGCTTCATTCGGGACACGCATATGTACGGGCGCCTGCGTGGGACTTGCTGCGCTTGGCCTGATTGGATTTGTGCTCGCGTCTTTTCTTGGGCTAACGCCGCTCACGATCCTTCTGGCGGTCGGGATTCTGATGATTGTCCCAGCACTGGTTTTAGGGAAACCGGAGTCTCGCAATGCCGTCCGTCAACAAATCAACTCCGCGTCCCAATCAATCAGACGAGTAGTCTTGCACCCGCTGGAACTCCCACCGGTCACACTTTTTTACGTGGCCGTGGCAATTGTGCTTTGGCGGGTCTTCAGCCGCGCGGTGATTGAGGAGCCCACGGGCCTATCGACTGGTGTGCTTAACAATTTTGGAGATCTGCCTTTTCACTTGAGCGTGATCACCAGCTTTGTTTTTGGCAATAATTTTCCGCCCGAAGATCCGACTTTCGCCGGAGTGAAGTTTACCTATCCCTTCATTACCGACTTCGTATCCGCGATCTTTGTTCGTTGTGGAGCGAATCTGCGCGAATCGATGTTCATTGAGAATTTCATCGTGGCGTTTTCGCTCGTCGCACTGATCCATCGATGGGCCTGGGTGCTCCTCAGGGATCGGCTGGCAGCGATACTTACGCCGCTACTCGTTCTGTTGAATGGCGGCTTCGGTTGGGTATTACTTTGGACGCGAGCGAACAAAAGCGAGTTTGGGTTGATGGGATTGCTCACCGATTTACCACCTTCATTTACGATCATTCCTGAAACAACCTGGCGTTGGGGAAACGCAATATCGACCTTGCTGATTCCGCAACGCGGAATCCTGCTCGGACTCGCTCTGGCGGTCATCGTGTTCACGCAGTGGTGGCTGGCGAGCGAGCCGGAATCAGACAACCAGCAGGAGACAGATTTAGGGCAGGACAGTTCGAAGCAGAGTAAGCGCGCCAAAAAGTCGAAGAGTATCCCCGTAGTCACCAGTCAGAATTTGCGCGGTTCCTCCATTCGCCGCATGTTAGCGGCCGGCTTTGTTGCCGGCTTGGTGCCGCTGGTCCACGCTCATACCTTCGTCGTCTTGATGACAATGGGCGCTTGCATTGCGCTATTCAGCATCGCAACAATCCGTCGCAGTTGGCGCGACTGGTTCATATTCTTTCTCGTTGCCCTTATCGCCCTGCCACAGATGTGGTGGTCAACGCACGGTAGCGCCGTCGATTCGAAGGAATTTTTTGACTGGCAGTTCGGCTGGGACCGTGGGAAAGAAAATCCGTTGTGGTTCTGGTTTAAGAATACTGGTCTGTTTATTCCGCTGATTGTCGCAGCAATTCTATGGCGTGGTAAGGACTATCTTGTTCCGAAGAGACTGCTCTTCTTCTACCTGCCATTTCTGCTTTGCTTCATCGTGCCGAACGTGATCAAGATGGCGCCCTGGGTTTGGGACAACATCAAGGTTTTGTACTATTGGTGGCTAGCTTCTACTCCGCTGGTGGCGCTGTTGCTGGCTCGCTTGTGGCGGGAGGGGAGCTGGCGGCGCGCTGTTGCAGCAGTGCTGTTTATTGCGGTAACTCTTGCCGGTGCTTTGGACGTCGCAGCCATTGCTTTTCGTCAGAACAAGTACCAGGTGTTTGATCGCAACGGTATCGAGTTTGCCGAGTTGATTAAACAGCGAACGGACCCGCGCTCAACAATTATTCATGCGCCGGTGCACAACGATCCGGTGTTCCTTACGGGAAGACGATCGCTGATGGGATATCCGGGCCACATCTGGACGCACGGGCTAAAGTTTGCGGAACGTGAAAACGAAATCAAACGGATTTATGCCGGTGCTCCCGATGCCGGACGTTTGCTGCAGAAATACCAGGTGCAATACGCCGTGGTCAGCCCACTCGAACGCAATATGATGAGCGTTAACGAAGGGTTCTTCGCGAGATTTGAAAAGGTTGGTGACATAGGTGAGTACCGCCTCTACAAAATCACAGCGCCCTAAGCGGTCTGGCATGTCGGACAGTGCAAAGCCACCGCAGAGTGCATCGGGTTCGCCAGTCCCGAAGGTCGAGGGTGAAATCTCCGATCGCGCGTGGTTGATCGGTTGTGTAGCAATTCTTTTGGTCGCCGCTTTTCTTCGCTTGTATGATCTGGCCCTCGTGCCCTTTCATCATGACGAGGGAGTCAACGGAAACTTTCTTGTCAGTCTCGTACGCGATGGCCGTTATCACTACGACCCTGCTAACTATCACGGTCCTACCCTCTATTATTTTTCCGCGTTCTTTCCCTGGATTTTGCGGTTTCTGTTTGGACCTGCTGCGCAGAACACCTACGGCTTAACGACTGTGACAGTCCGTTTGGTTCCTGCCTTCTTTGGCCTCGCGACAATCGGCCTGGTTCTTTGTTTGCGACGACGACTGGGGAGCGTAGGCGTACTTGCCGCTGCAGCGCTGCTCGCCATTTCGCCGGGCGCGGTATATCTCTCGCGTTACTTTATTCACGAGACTTTGTTTGTGTTCTTCACGTTAGGCGTGGTTGTCGGTGCGTTGAGGTTTTACGAGGAAGCCCAACCCGTCTATCTAGTGCTGGCGGCTGCATCTGCGGCGCTGCTCTTTGCCACAAAATTGGATCCTTCTCATCACCTTCACCGATCTGGTGGAAAAATCCAAACCATCCCCAAGATCACTGGCCGCCGCTCTCGCCCAAGATCCGACCCTATACCTTCTGATCATCATCACCATCTCTCTGATCCTCCCCTGGCTCCGCCTCCGCCGCGTCCCCGTCCGAGTCCAAGCCCTCTCCGACCACGC
>JANNON010000741.1:0-4607 GCA_031399105.1 Blastocatellia bacterium
AGCCGGCGACGAGGTGATCAGCAAGATTGCCAAAGCGCTGCAAGCAGGGACACGGGGCATCGACCTGGCGGCGCGTATTGGCGGCGAAGAATTCGGGATTCTTTTGACCGAAACGGGTGTGGAGGGCGCGATGGAAGTTGCCGAGCGGCTTCGACTAGCGATTAAGAATCTTGAGTTGTCGAGCGGCGGCCAAGTGACCGCGAGTTTTGGCGTCGCGGAGTGTCCCACCACCGGACAAACCGCACGTGAGTTGTTGGCTAGTGCCGATGCCGCGCTTTATCATGCGAAGAACAAGGGTCGAGATCGCGTGGCGCTTGCTGAGATCGAACTCAGTCGTGGACGATGACGTATATGAACTACTGAGATCGCAGAACTGAGATTTCAGATATTCCAAGATATTTCAGATCTTAAAGCAAGCAGAGTCGCTATAAAACGATCGTAACAACTAACATCTGACAGCCAGCCTCTAATCTCCAATGATGGCCGATTACAAAGAAAAACTTGACGAGTGGCAACGCGTGGCGCTGCGGAAGGCGCGCGAGTTAGACGAGCAGTTTGCTATTTCGGACCTGCTTGACGAAGGTGCTCGCGCAGCTGGTGACGCCGCCAAACGTGGTGTCGATTCAGTAACCACCGGCGCTGGAAAGTTGCGTGTCGAAGCAGAGCGCCTCGCCGAAGAAAAAGACGTTGGCGTAACTGCCAAGCGAGCCGCAGGCGAAGCTGTTAGGCAAGCAAAGAAAGCCGGGGAAGTATTTCGCGGTGTGGCGGGTGACGCAGGCAAAAAGGCGAGCGAAGCAGTAGATGACGCGAAAAAGTACTACGACCACGCGTCCAAAGTTTATGACACAGGCGCGAAAGTAACGCGCGCCTCAACTGCCGTCACGAGTGGTTTGCTAAAGGCTCGCGACTGGGTCAAAGAGAATCCCGGCAAAGCCGCATTGGTTTCGGTTTCCCTGGTCATGGGTGTTCGGATGGGGAGTGCCTTGCCCGGCCTGGATGCCGTGTTGCTCGGCGCCCATCCGCATTGGCTTACGCACTCAGCACTGCCTGTCTATGGCTTGCGGAAGGTAAGCGAGAAGTTCGATGGGTACTTGCGTAAGCAGGAAGAACTCATCAGCCGAGGCGAACTGACCGAGGCGGAACAGCAACGCGCTGAGTTTGAACGCAAGGTTGTTAAGTATGTCGGCGCGCCCTTACTTGGAGCTTTCAGTTGTGCGGCGGGTGCAGCGATGTGGGCTCAGATTGCGCAGCCGGGACGCATCACTGGGGCACCGATCAGCTGGCTGCTGGGTGGCAATCCATTTCTCGACGGTGTCTGGCTTTTTGCCAATGGCGTGATCTGCTTCCACCAGGGATTCAAGTTCTTCATGATCGCACTGGCGGATCAGGACGAAGTCGCGCGCGTGGTTCGTGAGATCAAGGGATTGCTTCCGGCAAGTGTCAGTGCTTGAGGTTAGGAAAATCAGCCGCGGATTTATGCGGACGTGATGGATCAGAGGGAGACAAAGACGGAAGATCGTCTTTTTCTTTAGGTTTTTTCAGATCCGTTTCATCCCCGTGATCCGCGGCTAATGTTTTCTGGACGTGATTTAAGTGATGGTAAGCGGAAAGGGCCAGAACGAGAGTACGAACACGATCAGCGTCATTACCGCTACGAGGATTCTCGCCTTACCCAACGGTTCCATGATCTCCGGTTTTGGGTGACGAACCCTCAACATAACACCCAGCAAGACAGTAAAGAGAAAGCCGCTGGGACTGCCATGCAGCACGTAACCAAGAATCGACATCACGGCTGCCAGGACAAACGCGATGCGCCCGATAACATGGTGCGCGCGCGCGCCAAAAACTGCGAAGGTTCCATGCCCGCCATCCAGTTGCCCTACCGGCATCAAATTCAAACTCGTCACCAAAAGACCGATCCATGCCGCGAGATAGTATGGGTTCGGAAGAGCATCCGCCGTTAACGGAACGCCGGCAATCTTCGCGATCAGCCTGAACAAGAGCGGATCGTTGAAGATGATGGCATTCTCGGGAATGTAGTTAGCGGGTTGAAGACCGAGAATCCCGATTACAGCGATAGGCACTGCCACCACGAAGCCCGCTAGTGGGCCCGCGAGTCCGATATCGATCAGCGAGCGTCGCGAAGGAATCGGCGATTTGATTTTGATAAAGGCGCCGAACGTTCCCGCCAAAAACAGCGGTGGCGCCGGAATGAAAAACGGAAGAGTCGCGTGCACGCCGTGCCGGCGGCAAGCAACGTAGTGTCCCATCTCATGCGCCGTTAGTATGGCGAGCAGTGATGCTGAAAAAACTAATCCGTCGCTGATGATTTGAGGATTCAGAAAGGCGTAATGCAACAAGCTTCCCACGAGCTTTGCATAGTAGAGGGGCAGGTAAAGGACGTAGTCAATTGGGGATGACAACGCCGGCCCCGTGACGTCGAGTTCAGGCGCGGCAGTAAAAATGCCGGCGATGGTGGTCGATACGATGGTTAGAAAGAAGAGTGTTGCGTGCAGAGCCCATTCCCGTAGCGTCGGGTTCGCACCGATCGTCGTGATCCGGCGAAGTTCGGGAGGCTTGGTTTCGGTAGAGGGTTGAACGGCCTGGACTGTTTCTGACATAGACAGCTAAGACAGTTGAGGCCGGAGCCGGACACTTCAGGTCCGGACTCCAGCCTCTGTGAAAGAATCGTTTTGGCTAAAAGTCTGAATCCTCGTCAGAATCGTTGTCGTCTACATTTTCCCCGTTGTCGTGCGCCTGGAGTTCCTTACCGGGTTTGAAACGAATCGTCTTGCCCGAAGGTATGGCAACCTCTTCGCCGGTGCGTGGATTTCGTCCGACGCCTCGCTTTCGGGGTTTCACCACAAACACTCCGAAACCACGCAACTCAATCCGCTCGCCGCGCGTCAGGGCCTCTTTCATCGAGTGGAAAAGAGCATCCACCGCCTGTTCGGCTTTCATCTTAGGAACGCCGGTCTTGTCGGCAACGCGATTGATGATATCTAGTTTAATCAAAGCTTCAGCCTCCGTTTGCCGTTCGGGCAGGGGAACGATTTTGTACGGCGTGGATCGCAGGCTGCGATGATAGAGACCGCTGGCAAAGACTGTCAACTCGTATCGCGCACAGCGGATATTATGCTCAAATGTAACCAACCTGGCCCGTACGCTTCCGGTGTTTTCGTTAACGACCATCATCACCAGCATCCACCTTTGACAAGCGAGTTAGCGAAAGCTAACCTCAAATGCTGCTCGTGAACGTTGTTTCATGACCTTTGAACTTATGGTTTCAGGTAGAAAAGAATGCTAGGAATCCGAACTCGCCGGCCGCCGCTGTTTGGTGGTGTTCAGGCGGACGACGATAAAGACATTCAAGTCGAACGCCCTGAAGAGGTGTCGCGCGGCAATCTCTGGTCTGAGGCGAGGTTGCTTTTGCGTGATCTGGTCTTTGCGCTGATGATCGCGGCGCTGGTGTTGGTCTTCGTCGTGCAACCGGTAAAGGTTGAGGGCACATCGATGCTGCCCCGGCTCCATGACGGTGAACGAATATTCGTTAACAAGCTGATTTACTACGACGAGTATCGCTGGGCGCCGAAGATCGAGCGTGGCGATATAGTTGTCTTTTGGTTTCCGGATGACCCGTCGAAGAGCTACATCAAGCGCGTCATCGGGCTGCCCGGCGACACGGTTGAGCTGCACGAAGGTGTCGTGCGAGTTAATGGGCGCGATCTGGATGAAGGCTACTTAGACTCGCGTTTGAATCTCTCCCACCGCAGTCAAACGCCCGTTTATGTGCGGCCGAATTACTATTTCGTAATGGGCGATAACCGGGACAATTCGAGCGATTCCCGCATCTGGGGCCTGGTACCAAAGAAGTACATCTATGGGAAAGCGCTATTTCGTTATTGGCCCCCAACCTCTGCCAGCGTAATTCGGCATGAGGATATAGACCCGGTGCCACCTGCAGCGTATCGGCGAAATTTGGAAGAAGTACCGGAACCCACAGGCAATGAATAGATGGAGATTGAGCTTTTCGATTGAGAACCAGATTTGACTATAGCTGATTGGTTAAGACTCCTGGCGCAGAGTCTCTTTGCGCCAATGCGCTGCTTGCGCGAAGTGCGCGACCGCGCGACGTTGGGCCCTGCCGGTATTGTGGCCCTGTTGGCGAGCGCAGCTTTCTTCCTTTGTCTCACGCTCTTCTTCCTGCGTAACGTAGTTATTTCCACTGCGGCAGTGCTCGGAATCTCGTCGCTCATCCAGGCAGGGAGCTTCCTGGTTTTGATTGCGATCTTTTTTGCACCCGTCGTACTCTTGCTCACTAATCTTCTCGATCGGCGAGCCAGCATTAGACTGCTGTTTCAACAGGAATACGTTCCACTTACTTCGGCTCTCTTCTTTGGTCTGACAGTTTCGAGTCTGCTCGCAGTCGTCATCGCCGTGGTTGGAAAGTTGAGCGGGTTTCAGGAAGCATTAGGAGCAAGACTGCTCAGCCTTCTGATCGAACAGCGTAGTCAGCTTCCCCCGGAGATGCTGGCTAGTTTTGATCAAAGTCTGGCACCGCTAACTCCCGCGCTGGTTGCCGGCTCACTTTCGCTGCTCGCGCTGTT
>JANNON010000757.1:0-2096 GCA_031399105.1 Blastocatellia bacterium
TCGTGAAACACCAGGATCACTCCAAGAATTTCGCCATCATCATTCAGGATCGGCGCCGCGCTGTCTTCGATCGGAGTCTACGCACCGCTGCAAAGTCCAAAGTCCAAATTTCAAAGTACAAAGTACAAAGTTCAAAGTACAAAGCACAAAGTTCAAATCTCAGATCTCAAAACCCAACACCCTAAACCCAACACCCTAAACCCAACACCCTAAACCCAACACCCTTCTTTATGTACATCCTTGGAATCAACGCTTATCACGGCGACGCTGCTGCCGCCATTATCAAAGACGGCGAGTTGCTGGCTGCCGCGGAAGAAGAGCGCTTCAATCGCTTCAAACATTGCGCCGGATTCCCGACTGAAGCCCTGCGCTATTGTCTCGCCGTTGCGGGCATACAAATCCAGGACGTCGATCACATCGGCGTCTCGAGAGATCCTTCCGCACATCTGCATAAGAAGGTCCTCTTCGCTGCGGGACGAGCGGCACGGCAAGTTGCCATGCGACCGCGGTCGGACGGTCAGTCAATAGCGACCAGTGCCACCGTGGTTGATGAGTCTGGAACGAACGGCAGGACGATTAAGAGCGACGGTGGAAACGGACGTGGGCTGTTTCGGCAAGTCAAAGACCGGCTTGGAAATGCCGCGAAGGTGCGCGATCTGAAAGACGAACTCGCGCGAATCTTCGGAGTTTCGAAACAGGATCTGCGCGCGCAGTTTCATAACATCGAACATCATCGCGCACACCTTGCAAGCTCGTTCTATGTCTCGCCGTTTGAGCAGGCTGCGTTGCTTTCGATCGATGGGTTCGGCGACTTTATCTCGACGATGTGGGCGCGTGGCGAAGGCAACAATATTGACGTGCTGGGCAAGGTTGAATATCCACACTCGACCGGGATTGTTTATACCGCCACTACGCAGTTCCTCGGATTTCCGCATTACGGCGACGAAGGCAAGGTGATGGGACTGGCGCCTTACGGGAAGCCGCGGTTCATGGATGAGTTTCGCGAAATAGTCCGCGTCGCTGATGACGGGCAATTTCGTTTGAACCTCGATTACTTCCGCCATCATGCAGAAGGCGTCGATATGACCTGGGACGACGGCTCGCCGATAATCGGTCGCATCTTTTCGGAGGAGTTCAGTCGCACCTTTGGCCCGGCACGCGCTGCGGGATCGCCGCTCACGGATCGCGAACGCGACATTGCGGCGAGTCTGCAACAGAGGCTCGAAGAAGTCGGCTTCCATGTTTTGAATCATTTGCACGAGAAGACAGGCTTAACCGATCTCGGGTTGTCGGGTGGAGTCGCTTACAACTCGGTGATGAACGGCAAAATTTTGCTGAACACTCCGTTCAAAAGAATTTTTATCCAGCCGGCAGCCGGAGACAGCGGCACCGCGCTCGGCGTTTGCTATCAAATCTACAACGGACTGCTGAAACAGAAACGTGGAGCGGTGATGACTGGCGCGTACACCGGGCCGGAATTTAGTGCCGAGGAGATCCGTGCGGAACTCGAGCGTAGTGAGTTGCAGTATGAGACCTACTCGGATGAGGACGTGACGAAACGTGCGGCGAGCGACATAGCCGACGGGTTGGTGGTTGGCTGGTTTCAGGGCCGCATGGAGTTTGGCCCAAGAGCGCTGGGCAACCGTTCGATAGTTGTCGATCCGCGTCGCGCTGACATGAAAGAAATTCTTAACGAACGGATCAAGAAGCGTGAGCCGTTTCGTCCGTTCGCGCCCTCGATTTTGGAGGAAGAGACTGGAAAGTATTTCGAACAGAGTCATCCGGCGCCAACGATGCTGATGGTCTATCAGATTCGCCCTGAGCATCGGCAATGGATTCCTGCGGTGACACACGTGGATGGATCGGGAAGATTGCAAACTGTCTCAAAGGAACTCAACCCGCGTTACTACCAGCTGATCTCGGATTTTAATGACCTCACCGGAATCCCGATCGTGCTGAACACTTCGTTTAATGAGAACGAACCAATTGTTTGTACGCCCAGACAAGCTATCGACTGTTTTCTCAAGACGAAGATGGATGTGTTGTATGTGGGGAATCAGGGGGTGAGGAAGAAGTGCTGAGTGCTGAGTACTGAG
>JANNON010000766.1:0-2478 GCA_031399105.1 Blastocatellia bacterium
CGATCCAACCGATTGCCTTGGTGGTCATGTCATCCATCAGGTGATAGCCGTCTTCCGGGCCCTTCTTGTTTTCGACGGGGGATGTTCCTTCGTAAAGCGACGGATACCACTGATTGGCTTCGCCGCCGATGAAACCGTAGAAATATTCAAAGCCGCCGCCGCCGGTCGGCCATGAGTCAAATGGCCCTTGCGGGCTGGTCTCCCACACCGGAACCTCATGACACTTGCCAAACTGGGCAGTCGCGTAGCCATTTAGCTTAAGCGTCCTTGCCAGTGGCGACATTGTATTTGGCAGCACGGAACAATAGCCGGCCGCACCCGTCGCAATCTCCGTGATGCCACCCATTCCTGCGGAGTGGTGGTTGCGGCCGGTTAGCAGTGCCTGGCGCGTTGGCGAGCAAAGCGCCGTCGTATGAAAGCGGTTGTATTTGAGCCCGCTTGCTGCTAGCCGTTCTGCATTCGGTGTCGCGCAGGGGCCGCCAAATGCACTGGACGAACCAAAACCCGCGTCGTCAATGAGAATTACCAAAACGTTCGGAGCACCTTTGGGCGGTCGAAGCAGTTCGATCGGTGGATTGTGTGAATCCGGGTCTTTGGCGTCGTACATGATCGATTTTGGCCGAACCGTGTTCGGCATCGGAAGATGGGAACGATGTTTCTGGTCTGCTGAACTCATCTACTTCTCCTTTTGCGTGTTAAATGTCGCTAATCTTCATGCCGAGAAACGCTTTATGGTTGGCAAAGGGCTCTATAGGTTCTCAGCCGGCTTGGCGGTTTACTCCAGACTCCCCGGATAAACGATGTGTGGGAACCAATTTAATTAATCGCGGATGGAAAAAGAACTGTCAGTATTGACAGGACGATCACGATAACCACGGTGGAAAAGGCTTGTTCGCGCCGATTATCAGGACGCAAGTTGCGCAGTCTCGCTGTCAGGAAGGCGGACCCTGTCCCCGCTCTTGAGAAACGTTGCCAGCGTAAGTTTTCAAACAGTAACTATTGTTAAGGCTAACGCGATAATCTCTTAGGTTTCTGATTTCGAATGAGACGCATCAATAACAATCTGGTCATATTGCCAAAGCCGTTCAAAGAAACTCAGGGCCGAGTGCTCGTCACCGTTTCGTCCCACCAGTTCCACAATGTCGGCCAGTGTTCGATTGCCATCGATCGCGGCCAGGAATCGATCTTCACCCTTGTCGACGGTGAGAATCAGATCGGTAAAGGAATGCGAGCGGTTAATTAGCACAGCGACGCTCCCGGCAGGCACTCGCTCACGGACTGTGACGGTCCACGGCAAACGGATAGGCACGTATTTTCTCCACGTATTGCCGGCAAAAGTGATCGGCTGGCTTTCACCGGAACGATCGTCGCGATAGGCGATCAAATCGTGCTTGATCATCCTCCCTCGGAACAGCTCAACGGCGGCGTATCGCAACCGCGCCGGAAGAGAGCCCAGAAGTTTCGCATGAGGCGTCTTTGCCATCATTCCACATTGCGGCAGGTAGGGCGCCTGCTCGACCCAGCGACCAAAGGACATGCCACACCGCTCGAGCCAGTCAAACAACTGAGCAACGGTGTAGGCATGATCGATGGGATGAAGCAGTGCGTCCGCCAACGCGGCAGGATTCGTGAAGTCCTTCTCACTACGAATCATTCCGGAGATCGGGTGCTCCGCAGGCAAGGCTTCAAGAGCGGCGCCAAGGTCACGAAGATCTTTTTCAGAGGAACTAATGCCGAGCAGACGACAGTACTCCTTAATCATGTAGATGCCGGCTCGTCCGTAGGTTGCATAAACCATCAGGTGAATTGCGCCGTGCGAATTAAGAATTTCGCGAAGGGCGCGCAGACCGTTCTCTGGGTCGGTAAGGTGGTGAAGTACGCCTGTGCAAACTATCTGATCGAAACTTCGCCCAAGTTCTTGGATTCTCTCAATCGACAATTGGTGGAGTTCGAGGTTTTCCAGGTTGTATCTTCGTTGAAGATCACGAGTGTGATTCAGGCTGGTCTCGCTAATGTCGATTGCCGTGATTCGAGCATGCGGCTCTCGCATCGCATACCTGGCCGCCTGCGACGTACCGCAACCGGCGACCAGAATCTCCCGATCTTCGCGCCACGGCTGTGTGGGCCACATCCGATGAAACTCAGCCCGGCGTCGGTCCGGGTTTTTGTAGAGTTCACGGTGCTCGTCCAGACTGGTGAGCGGCGCCGGATACGGCATCCGTTCGTAGAAAGCCCGGACATCGTCGAAAGAGCCGTCCATCGAGTTGTTCTGGTGCTCAGTGGGTCGATATACCTTGTAATCGTTACGAGGCTTTCTTCTTATTCACCCCGACCTTCAGGTTGGGGAGCGCTCCGTTAGTGTGTTGCTCGGACTGTACAGTGGCAATGAAGTCAGTACCGAAACGCAGTAGCGTCGGGTCAACGATTCGTCACCACTCATCATTGTCAGCTATCGGCCGTTGACCCGGCGCTACCGCG
>JANNON010000768.1:0-5057 GCA_031399105.1 Blastocatellia bacterium
TTGACGTGGACGTGGTAGATGCGGTCCGGAAAGGCGCGGATAAACTCCACGGGATCGATCCCCTGCCAGAGCAGATGGCTGGGGTCGAAGTTGAAGCCGAACTCCTCGCGGTGATCGAGGGCTTCCAACGCCCGCTCGGCGCTGTACAGGTCGAAGGCGATTTCGGTCGGATGCACCTCCAGGGCGAACCGCACGCCGCAGTCGCCGAAGGTATCCAGAACGGGGTTCCAGCGCTCGGCCAGCAGGTCGAAGCCGGCGTCGATCATCGCCGGCGGCGTCGGCGGAAACGTGTACAGCAGGTGCCAGATGCTGGAGCCGGTGAAGCCGTTGACCACGCCCACGCCCAGCTTTTGCGCGGCGCGGGCCGTGTTCTTCACTTCCTCGGCGGCGCCCACGCGACGCACTGTCCCGGATCGAGACAATGATTCAAATGACCGGCATGAGATTGTCAGACCGGGCCATGCGTCAGCAGATCGCCTCCGCTCTTGATCTCGTTGTGCAAGTCGCACGTCTCTCGGACGGTTCCCGGCGCGTGACTTCCATCTCCGAAATCACGGGCATGGAAGGCGAAACGATCACGATGCAGGAGATCTTCATGTACGAGCGCAGCGGCATCGATTCGCAGGGCCAGGTGATTGGCCGCTTCCGTGCTACCGGAATCCTACCGCGCTTCGCCGAACGATTGAAAGCGTGTGGCTTGACTATGCCGCGAGTGTTCTTCGAGGAGACATAAAAGCATCATGCTGATCTCATTCCTGGTTTTTATCTTCGCGCTCTCGCTGGTCCTTGGTGCTTACCTTGCGGCAACCCACGAGTCCGACTCGAAACGAAAGCGGTTGCAGCAGCGTTTGTCCGACGCATTGCTCCACTCGAGTCACGTGGAGGATGTGGAAGTAATTCTGGCGCGTAATGAGCTGATGAGCGAGATCCCCTGGGTCAATCGCGAGTTGGTTCGAATCCAGGCCTTCCTGCAACTGAAGCGCCATCTCGACCAGGCAGATCTTCATATCACGCCGTCGCGGCTAATCATGTTTTCGGGATTGGCTGGAATTCTGGGTGCGCTGGCGGCCTCAGTCGTTACCCCGTTCCTGCTGATCATCGTGGCTTGCGGACTAGCGACCGCGGTCCTGCCGTTTGCTCATGTGTGGTGGAAACGGAAGAGAAGGCTGGACGCCTTTCTGGCATTGCTGCCCGACGCACTTGATTTGATCAGTCGTGCTCTGAGCGCCGGTCACGCATTCTCTGAGTCATTGAATATGGTGGCTACTGAAATGCCTGAACCGATCGCAACCGAGTTTCGCAAAACTTATGAAGAGCAGAACCTTGGCTTGTCGATCAAGTTGGCTTTGGAAAACCTGACGCAGCGGATGCCATTGCTCGATCTCCGCATGTGCGTTACAGCGGTTTTGATTCAACGTGAAACAGGCGGCAATCTCGCCGAAATTCTGGAGAAGGTAGCTTACACAATTCGTGAACGCTTTCGGATTATGGGCGACTTGAAAACGTTGACTACTAGTTCGCGCATGTCAGCGTGGCTGCTTTGTGCGTTGCCAGTCTTTGTAGCGATCGCGGTGACCGTCATGAATCCGGAATACATGAGTGTGCTTTGGAAAGATCCACGGGGTCATTACTTAATCGCCGCGGCGATGTTCATGCAGGTTACTGGAATGCTGATTGTTAAGAAGATCTTGAATATAAAGATTTAGTCAGTTGTCAGTGGTCCGTTGTTCTTTAACTCCCACTGATTTCGACGATCGACAGAAGCCAGTAGCGAATACGAGAAGAAACAACGGACCAACTGACAATCATCACGAACCCAAGCGATTCAATCCAATGTTGCTATTAATTGCCATCTCAACCTTCATCTGCATCTCGTTAGTCATGATGGGCCTCTATTGGCTCGTTGCTCGTCCACAGAGTGTCGCTACCGAGCGGCTGAAAAAGCTGGGCGGCGCAATGGTTTCATCTACGACGAGTTCCACTACCCTGACAGACGAGCGCCCGGGAGCCGACTTAGCTGCTCGACTCGCAAGCCCCTTGAGCCGCCTCGTGCCGCCGTCGGCCATCGAGGCGAAGAAGCTGCAGAAGCAACTAATGCATGCTGGTTTCCGCTCGCCCGGTGCACCCGTTATCTACCGAGCGCTGCAATTGATCTCGCTCGCAGGATTCCCCGCGATCGTCACCTTCACTTGCGCGGCGCTGGCCCGGCCACTGAACAGTGCTGTGATGTGGATTCTGGGAGCGTTCGTCCTGGGCTTCATGCTGCCTCGCTACGTGCTTCGGCGCATGATCAATACTCGTCAGATGCGTGTTCGTTGGGGTCTGGCTGACGCTTTGGATTTGATGGTTGTTTCGGTTGAAGCCGGGCTCGGTTTGAACGCTGCGATCCTTAAGGTGAGCAGTGAACTCAAAGACGTGCACATTGATATCGCTGAAGAATTTGAAATGGCAAACCTCGAGATTCGCGTCGGACGCGAACGCGATGAGGCCCTTAGAAATCTCGCCGAACGAACCGGTGTGGACGACCTCCGCAGTTTGGTTGCGACGTTGATCCAAACAGACAAGTTCGGTACTTCGATCGCTCGAGCCCTGCGTGTCTTCTCTGATTCACTGCGGACCAAGCGCCGGCAGCGCGCTGAACAGGAAGCGCAAAAAGCTGCGGTTAAACTGTTGTTGCCACTCGCGTGCTTTCTATTTCCCACACTATTCATCGCCATTCTCGGCCCAGCGGCCCTTAACCTCATGGACGTTTTGGACAAGATGTAAAGGAGCTGATCATGCGTAAACGTAGACTCATTGCTTTTTCAATCGCACTGGTTTTGACGCTGGGAGTTTCGGCCATGTGGAGCGCGTCGACCGTCGAACGCGACGGCGATACGGACGTTAATCTGATTTCCGACGATGGCTCAGACGCAGGTACCAAAGTCGAAAAGAAGAAGGGCGGCAACAAAGTCGCTCGCGTGCTTGCCGCGCCGTTCAAAGCTTTCGGACGGCTGTTCGGCGGGAACGATGATCGCAAGTTCAAGCGCATGACCGAGAAGGACGCCGAGAAATTTGAGAGCGTCGGCGTGGCTCGCGTAAATGATAGCCGCGATCCTAAAGCTGAAGTCAGCGCCACCGGTTCAGCGAAAGAACACCTGTCGAATGGAAAAGCCGCGTTAAGGGAAGGCCGCTTCAACCAGGCGATCGCTGAGTTATCGACCGCAGTTTCGCTCGATCCGAAACTCGGGGAAGCGCACAACCTTTTGGGTGTTGCTTATTCAGAGAAGGGAATGCAGGACCGCGCGAAGGATTCTTACGAGCGTGCCGTAAAAGCCGAGCCTGCTGACGCCCAGACACTCAACAACCTCGGTTTCTCGCTTTATCAAAACGGAAACTACCGCGCTGCAGTTGATCGGCTGAAACGCGCTGTGAAGCTGGCGCCGACCGATGAACGCATCTTAAACAATCTGGGTTTAGCTTTATGCCGGTTAGGCAAGTTTGACGAGGCCTACAAACATTTCTCGCGCGCTAATGGTGAGCTCACGGGAAGTTTGAATACTGCGAAACTGCTCGAGAGATTCGGACGCGAAGACGACGCGATCAAGTACTACGAAGGCGCGCGTCGCGTCGACCCTTACAACACAATCGCATTAAGACGGTTGGCCGATCTTTACCAACGGGTGGGCCGAACAGAGGAGTCGCAGCTTGCAGCTAACACTTTGGCCAAAGCTTCAGCACAAGCCAGCACTGCGAGTGGACGGTAGACCAATTTGGCGTGCGGCGCCTTGTCGCCGCTTTTGTTTCGACTCTCTCAATACCATCACTAATTCCAGAGACTGCGGGGAGAAAGCGCTGACAGGCAGCGCACTCCAAAGTAGGAAGGCCAAACCGATGTCGCAGACAACAATTCTTTCGCGAGCGGAAATTGAAACGATGGGTCCACCAGTCCCTGAAGAGCTGGCCGACACCGGAGTTGCTGAAGGCTTTCTTTGCGACCTCGCGCTGAAGCACGTAGCGATGTTGCCGGAACCTACGACAACAGCCGTGGCCGAACGCATCAATCTGCCGCGGACGCTCACGGAAGATGTGCTGCAGAAGCTATATCGCGAAAAATTGATTGAAGTGCGGGTGCAAACCACTGAGGGCTTCACCCGCTATGCAATGCTCGATCACGGATGGGAGCGATTGGCGCGTTTGCTGTCGGTCTCAGGTTACACGGGCCCGGCGCCGGTTTCTCTGCGTGACTACACACACATGATGCGTTTGCAGTCGATCCCTTCGGAACCCGCAGCGATGGAGACAGTGCGCTCGGCCTTTCACGATCTGATCCTGCCTGAGTCGTTACTGCAAACACTGGGTTGCGTAATCAACTCACGCAGATCGCTGTTCTTAACCGGCCTGCCTGGCACTGGCAAAACCGCGGTTGCCGAACGAATCAATGGTGCGCTTGCCGGCGGAATCTGGATTCCGTATGCCGTCGAGATCGATGGACAAGTTATTCGAGTTTTCGATTCTCACTGTCATCGCGTAGCAGCGGAAGACATCACGCCGTTTGATTACGATCGTCGCTGGGTTTTCATCGAGCGGCCGTTGGTCGTGGTGGGCGGCGAGTTGACGTTAGAGAACGCGGATCTCACCTGGAGCGAGTCGGCGAAATTTTACGAAGCGCCCTTTCAGATGAAATCCAACGGCGGCACGCTGGTGATCGATGACTTCGGCCGGCAACGCGTGGCGCCCCAGGACCTCTTGAATCGCTGGATCGTGCCGCTTGAGCGTCGCGTTGATTATCTGGCGTTGCACACCGGAAAGAAGATTGAAGTTCCTTTTGAACAGCTGGTGGTGTTCTCAACCAACCTGGATGAGAAGGACCTCGCGGACCAGGCATTCCTGAGGCGAATGGGTTATCGCGCTCGAGTGGAGCCGCCGACTCCCGAAGCCTATACCGAAATCTTCAAGCGGGTCTCGTACAACCGTGGAATTAATTATGACCAATCCGTCATGGATCATGTGTTGACCAAGTATCGGATTGAGCGTCGTATGTTGAAAGGTTGCGAGCCACGAGACTTGTTGGATCG
>JANNON010000817.1:0-2432 GCA_031399105.1 Blastocatellia bacterium
CCGTGGGGGTGGGGGGCGCGCTCGTTTGTTTCCCGGTGCGGGGGCCCACCCGCTTCTACGGGCCACGTGTCGGGCTCTGGAGTGGCCTGAACTTTCCGGCGTATTGGTGATCGTCGTTGGGGTGGTAGTGACGCTGGTGAAACTCACCCTGACATTCACCAGAAACAACCGGCTTGATGATTACGAGAGGACTCGTTTGACACTGGCCCGCTTTCTCGCGCTTGGACTCGAACTGCAACTGGCAGCCGACATCATAGCAACGGCCGTCGCGCCGAGTTGGAATCAGGTGGGAAAGTTGGGGGCCATCGCAGTTATCCGCACGGGTCTTAACTACTTCCTCGCTCGCGAAGTTAAAGAGGAACAACAGCAGATCGACGAGCAAAAAAGTCGAACCTCGGCCTAGCTCACTCCAGTTTGAAAGTCTCGCTGTCAGGAAGGCGGACCCTGTCCCCGCTTCTCTTGTTTCCCCACCAGTCACTCCCAGCTCACCTCTCAAGCCAAAGAGTCTCATTCAAGTTTGAAAGTCTCACTGGGAAACATGAAGCGGGGACAGGGTCCGCCTTCCTGACAGTGAGACTTTCAAACTCGAATGAGATTCTCAAACTTGCTTGAGGCTTTCAAACTTGAGCTGCGCAGGGAGTTGCTCACTTTCGGAACTAAGAAGTGCTTGCTCTGGCTGTTCGCTGTTCGCGCTCTGGCTAAAAGATCCGGCACAATGCCTCGTTTTCGCATACCAAGTGCTGATACAACAATTCAGAGCTGATTTATTTTGAAGGAAGGAATGAAATGCCTTACGAGAAGGTCTCAATCGGTGGAGCCCAAACAGAAATCCTGTCCTGGGCCAACCATGCGTTTAGTATCGAAGAGCAGTCAATGTTGCGAAACGTTTCCCGACTGCCATGTCTCTTCAAACATGTCGCTCTGATGCCCGATGCTCATCTTGGTAAGGGGAGCATGGTCGGATCTGTCGTTGCGACGAAGGAAGCTGTCATTCCCGCCACCGTCGGAGTCGATATTGGTTGCGGCATGATGGCGGTGAAGACGCCGTTCAAGAGTGGGATTCTCGACGGCAAACTGAAAGCTTTACGGCTGGCCATCGAGGAAGCAATCCCCACCGGGTTCAGCGAATACAAAGAGCCCGTAGATGAGTCTACGCACTGGGAAGCGTGGAAGGACTTTGGCGATCTGCATCGCGGTGTTCAGGACCGCAGGTCAAAAGCGATGAAGCAACTGGGAACGCTGGGAGGCGGTAACCACTTCATCGAGGTCTGTCTGGATACCGAAAACTCCGTTTGGCTGATGCTCCATTCCGGTTCCCGCAATATCGGCAAGGAGTTGGCGGAGCGTCATATTGCTACGGCCAAAAGCCTATGGAGTTTGAACGAACTGCCGGCGCCTGATCTTGCCTACTTCATTCAGGGCACGCCGGAGTTTGCGGCTTATTGGAAAGACTTAAAGTGGGCCCAAAGCTATGCCATGAAAAACCGCGAGATCATGATGTCGCGCGTGTTGGCGGTCTTTAACAAGCTCTTTAATCACCGTCAACCGTTTGAGCCGGAGCTTGCGGTCAACTGTCATCACAACTATGTTGCGCTTGAAGAGCACTTTGGCGAGAAGGTTTTCGTCACACGCAAAGGCGCGATCAACGCTGGAGAAGATGTCTTCGGCATTATTCCGGGATCGATGGGAGCGAAGTCGTTCATTGTAAAAGGACGTGGTCTGGCAGAGAGTTTCAACTCGTGTTCGCATGGTGCGGGGCGCAAGATGTCGCGATCGGCGGCGAAACGTGCCTTCAACAAGAACGATTTGGCGCGCCAGACTTCAGGGGTTGAATGCCGGAAAGATGAGGGAGTGCTGGACGAGATTCCCGGCGCTTACAAAGACATCAAGGCAGTGATGCGACATCAGAGTGATCTGGTGAAGATCGTTGCCGAGATTAAGCAGGTGGTTTGTGTGAAAGGATGAAGGGAAAAAGCACATTTGCCATAGATCATTTGACATCGATCATTTGGCATTTCGGACCTGCGGTGTCCAGGCGTGCTCCCGAATTCCAGGGGGTGGGGGCATGGCACGAACTGACAAATGAGAGATGTCAAAGGATCTATGGCAAATGTGCATCCGCTTAATTCTTCCGTTTTTATCCTTCCGCCTTCATCCTTATTTCCTAGCTTCCAAGAATGTTGATTGAGCGCGAAACCACCACGACAATCGTTATTAGCGAGAGCGAACTCTGGATCATCATGAGCAGCTTGGCGCGAGCCGTGAGTGGCAGAGCGTCGGTGGCGCTGAAAGCGGTTGCCGTACAATATCCAAGGAAAAGATAGTCAACATATGTTGGTCTCCAGCCGGGCGGCACCTCCTCTGCCGGCGCACTCTCCTGCGGAAACAGCCAGTCACTTCCAGCACTTCTTGTGTTTGCTCGAGCATCTGGT
>JANNON010000825.1:0-6492 GCA_031399105.1 Blastocatellia bacterium
GCAAAACAGTTCACGGAAATCCTGCTCAATGGCATCAGCGTTAAGGGCAGCAGCGGTAAGCCAAAGGAACAGCCGCAAAAGCGCCTTCGGAACATAAATACCAATGGCAAGAAAAGGAATAAATAGAGCGATGGTTTTCCCAGGGTTCAAGTGGTTTGCCTTGGCAGCGATTCTGGTTGGGGTCGCCCTGTTCGCGATTGCGTGCGGAGGTTCAAAAGCCAACGTGCGTACCGAAGACGGACCCGCCGCCGCGCCTGTCACGGTCGAGGTGTCGACTGCCGCGGCGATAACTCGCCAGTTGCCACGCTTCTTTGAAGCAACCGGCAGTTTGGCTGGCGATCAGCAGACTGATGTTGCGCCTTCGATTGCCGGCAAGGTCGTCGCGATCGGTGTCGAACTCGGCAGCTACGTGAAGCGAGGACAGATGATCGTTCGCCTCGACGAGGTCGATCTCAAGCTGCGAGTTGACCAGGCGCAGGCACAGCTCGATCAAGCAAAAGGTGCATTACGACAAGCGGAAGAGAAAGTAGGAATGCGACCGGGACAGAGTTTTGAACCCAACCGCGTTCCCGAAGTGGCGAGTGCGCGGGTCGCCTGCGAACTTGCGGAGAAGAATCTCCGTCGTGCGGAGAAGTTGATCGAAACGGGTGATATCGCGCGCTCTTTTTATGACGAACAGAAAGCACGGCGCGATCAGTTGAAGGAACAGTACGAAGTTGCAGCCTCGAAAGCTCGGCAGGATTTCGCGGCGGTTGCGACTGCGCGAGCAAGTGTGAGCAACGCCCAAAGCCAGCTTGGTTTGGCGAAACGAAGTCTTTCTTACGTGCTGGTGTATTCGCCAATTGATGGTTACGTCTCAGAACGAAACGCCGATCTCGGCGAGTACGTGTCGCCGACCACGAAGGTGGCGACGGTGGTTCGTATCAACCCGCTACGCATCCGCATTGATATTCCCGAGCAGGCGATTCCCGAAGTGCAACTCGGCCAGTCGGTATCGGTAACAACCAGTGCCTGGCCGGACAAAAACTTTAGTGGACGCATTGCCAGGATCTCGCCAAACGTCACTCCAACTTCACGAACGCTAACGGTAGAGGCTGAAATCGAAAATGGAGATGGCGCGCTTAAGCCAGGCCAATTTGCAACTGTGCGCATTCTTGAGCCGCGTCCGGTTGCGGCGGTGCTGGTGCCCGCGCGAGCGGTACGCACCGAATCAGGTGTGAGCCGGTTGTTTGTAATTAAGGATGGACTCGCGCAGCAGCGCTTGGTGCAACTGGGTCAGACCGAGGGTGATTTAGTCGAGATTAAATCCGGCGTGGCCGAGGGTGAGCAGGTGGCTACCAACAATGTAGAGCACCTCGCGGATGGCGTTGCGGTGAGGCGATAAAGGCAGAGTTTCGAGTTACTAGTTTCGAGTTTCGAGTTCGCTCCGCGGAAAAGTAAGGGGTACTCGAAACTCGAAACTGAAACTCGAAACTCGAACTCGAAACTCGAAACTCGAAACTTCTCTCATGCAGAAACTAGCTGAAATCTGTGTCAGGCGTCCGGTGTTCGCGACCATGCTGATTCTGAGTCTGACGGTTGTCGGGCTCTTCTCCTACAAGTCGCTGGGCGTGGATCTGTTTCCCAAGATCGATTTGCCGACGATCACCGTGACGGTTGTCAATCCCGGCGCATCGCCGCAGGAGATCGAAACCGAGATCACCGACAAAGTCGAAGGAGCGGTTAACACGATCAGCGGTATCGATGAACTCCGCTCAACTTCCGTCGAAGGTGTCTCGCAGGTTTTCATCACGTTTCTGCTGGAAAAGAACCCTGATACTGCGGCGCAGGAAGTACGCAACAAAGTTGACCTGATCATCAACGATCTTCCCACCACTGCCGAGCAGCCGATTGTGCAGAAACTCGACACCGACGCCGCGCCTGTGGTTCGCATCGCAGTTTCAGCGCCGCGTTCGTTGCGCGAGGTCACTGATATTGCCGATAAGCGGATCAAGCAACAGATTGAATCCATCAATGGCGTGGGCCAGGTGGAAATTATCGGCGGCCGCACACGCGAGATTCAGGTGTGGGTGGATCCAGACAAACTGCGCGCTTTCAACGTGACGGTAGCGCAAGTTGCGGATGCGGTGCGCGCGCAAAACATGGAAGTTCCCGGTGGCCGAATTGATGAAGGCACGCGCGAGCTAACCGTCCGCACGATGGGGCGCATTGTCGAGCCGGCGGAATTCAACAATCTGGTGGTCGCGACTCGCGGTGATTATTCCGTCAAGCTTAGTGATGTCGGCTATGCCGAAGACGGCGCCGAAGAAGCGCGCACAGAGGCTAGACTCAATGGCCAGCCGGCAGTCACGATCATCGTCTCAAAACAGTCAGGTCAAAACACCGTCGCAGTCGCCGATGCAGTGAAAGAGCGACTACGGGAAGTCCAAAGCACTTTGCCGCCAGGCTTTAAGACAACGGTGGTTGGCGATCAATCGATCTTCATCAAAGCCTCGATCGAATCGATTCAAACCCATTTAATCGAAGGCAGCATTCTCGCTGCGATCGTTGTGTTCATCTTCTTGTGGAGTTTTCGCTCGACGATGATCGCCGCGCTGGCAATTCCAACATCACTCATCGCGACCTTCGGATTGATGGCCGCGATGGGATTCACGCTGAATCAGATCACGATGCTGGCGCTCACGCTGATGGTGGGAATTGTGATTGATGACGCGATCGTCGTGCTCGAGAATATTTTCAGGTTTATCGAAGAGAAGGGCGTACCACCGTTTCAAGCAGCAATTGAGGGAACGAAAGAGATTGGGTTGGCGGTCATGGCGACGACGCTGTCGTTACTTGCCGTGTTTCTGCCGGTGGGATTCATGGGCGGTATTGTCGGCCGTTTCATGTCTTCGTTCGGACTGACGGCATCATTCGCGATTGCGGTCTCGCTGCTCGTTTCGTTCACTCTGACGCCGATGCTTTCGGCGCGCTTGATCAAACGCAGTGATGATTCTGAGGAAGGTTTGCTCGAGAAGCATACCGAGCCAACCGACCACGGTTCAAAATCGTCGCGGTTTTACGCACCCGTCGATCGTTCTTATACGCGGATGCTGCAATGGTCGATGTCGCACCGCTGGGCGATCGTGCTGGCGTGCGTGCTCGTCATCATCAGCATCGTGCCCCTGTTCATGTTCGTCGGAAAAAACTTCCTGCCGGTTGACGATCAATCCCAATTTGAGCTGAACGTGCGCGCGCCCGAAGGCTACACGCTCGCAGCGACGTCGGCGCTCGCCGAACGAATCTCAACTGATGTCCGTAAATTGCCAGGAGTTACGGATACGTTAACGACGATCGGCGGCGGTCAACAGGAGCAGGTTAACGTGGCCACGGTTTATGTGAAGCTCCAGCCGATTGATGACCGAGATGTGACGCAGGATGAGCTCATGCTCCGCGCGCGTTCCGAAATTCTCGAGAAGTACGTCAAGCAATACCCGGGGCAGTTGCGCACCAGCGTTCAGCAGGTTGCGGCGATCTCCGGCGGTGGTTTTCGCAATGCCGATATTCAGTACGTCATTAGCGGCCCGGATCTCGCCAAGCTTACGCAGTACTCAGAGGCGTTGGTCGAGAAGCTGAAGACCGTTCCCGATGCGGCCGACGTCGACTCGACGTTGATTACAGGAAAACCGGAACTGCGAGTTGTCATCAATCGCGAGCGCGCAGCTGATCTTGGCGTTCGCGTGGGGGACATCGCGCAGGCTTTGAATACCCTGGTTGCCGGTCAGAAGGTTTCGACTTTCAACGCGGGTACGGATCAGTACGACGTTCGCGTTCGTGCGATTGGCGAATCACGTGCAAGTGTCGAAGGGCTCAAGCGCATGATCGTCTCCTCGGCAAAGATCGGTTGGGTAAGTCTTGATAACCTGGTAACGGTGGAAGAAGGCACTGGCCCATCGGCCATCGACCGGCTCAACCGGCAAAGACAGGTAATGCTATTGGCGAACGTAAAACCTGGCGGTTCCCAGGCGGCGGTGTTGCAACGGCTCGATGAATTTGCGAGAGAGATCCAGATCGACAGCAGTTATAAGACTGGCCTGGCAGGACGCTCGAAAGAGTTGGGCCGAGCCGGATACTACTTCGGTCTCGCGTTTCTGCTTTCGTTCGTCTTTATGTACATGGTGTTGGCCGCTCAGTTCGAATCGTTCATTCACCCGATCACGATTCTGCTGACGCTGCCGCTCGCAATTCCGTTCGGAATTTTGGCCCTGCTGGCGACGGGTCAGACGGTCAACATCTTTTCCGGTCTCGGGTTGCTGCTCCTTTTTGGTGTGGTGAAGAAGAACGCGATTCTGCAGATCGATCATACGAACCAATTGAGAGCGCAGGGCATGGAACGCGGCGAAGCAATCATTCGTGCTAATCGCGATCGTCTGCGTCCGATTCTGATGACCACAATTGCACTGGTGGCCGGTATGTTGCCGCTCACGATTTCAAGTGGTCCAGGTTCCGGCACAAATAGATCGATCGGGGTGTTGGTGGTCGGCGGGCAGTCGCTCTGTTTGTTGCTGACGCTTCTGGCCGTTCCGGTCTTCTATTCGCTCTTCGATGATCTGGCAAAGAGCCGCGTCTGGGGAGCGATTAATCGCAGCATCAAACGGGTCACAGGTCGCGTAAAACGAAAAGCCGCCAGCGCGACCGCGTCGCTGGGCGGACTTATTGAAAAGCAGTAGGTGTTATCAGATGAGTAAAAAATCGTTCAGCATTCTTGTTCTGTTCCTGGCAGGAAACGTCATGGCCCAGGAACCAGCACCATCAGCCACGCCCGCGATCGAACAAAGGTTGCAAGTACCATCGATTGCCCCGAACTTTCGTCCCGAGCAGAAGCCGCTGCCCGACCTTAACCGCGTCGGCATCGAGATGGATCGGCAGCAACCGCTATCGTTGCGTGAAGCTCTTGGTCTTGCACTCGAGAACAACAAAGACATTGAAGTCGCCAGACACAACGTGAAGATCGCTGAATATGATCTCACCGGTGCTCGAGGCGCATACGATCCGCGCTTCAGTTCGTCTACCTACTTCGAACGGATCAAATCTCCGGTCTCGAGTTTTTTGAGTGGCGGTGAGAACGGCGCCATCACCACCAGCGACATTACCGGAAACGCGCGGCTCGAAGGGCAGACGCCGATGTTTGGCGGCAACTATCGGCTCGATTTTTCCTCCATTCGCCAAACAACGAATAATCAGTTCACGGGTCTGACGCCGCAGTATCCGACCTCAATGAGTTTCACTTATTCGCAGCCGTTGTTACGCGGATTAAAGATCGACAACAGCCGCCGTTTGATCGAGATTGCCAAAAAGAACCTCTCGCTTACTGATGCGCAATTTCGGCAGCGAGCCATTGAGACAATCACTAACGTTCAGCGATCGTATTGGGATCTCGTTTTTGCGCTGCGGAACCTGCAGATTCAACGCGACGCCGTGCGAGATGCTCGCAGTCAGCTTGATCACAACCAGCGTCTGGTCGAGGAAGGCGTGCTCGCGCCAATCGACATCGTAGCTACGGAAGCGCAAGTCGCGGGTTTTGAACAGGGACTGTTCACGGCGCTCGAAGAGGTTTCTCGAGCTGAAAACAATTTGAAGAACCTGATTGCGGTGGACCGGCAGGAAGGGATTTGGTCACGTTCGCTGATTCCCACTGATTCGGTCGAGCTGACGCCGCCTGCGGTATCACTGCCGGAGGCGATGACGATCGCGGTTGAGAACCGGCCCGAACTGCAACAGGCGACCGTCGCCAGGGAGATCAACGAGATCGATCAGAAATATTTTCGCGACCAAACCAAACCAGCGATCGACTTCGTTGGCAGCTATGGGGTAGTGGGGTTGGCAGGAAGCGTCAATCCGAACTCGATCAATCCGTTCGCCTCAACCACGGAGATTAGAAACCGAGTGAACGAATTATCTGCCCTGGAAGGATTGCCGCTTCTGCCGGTTCCGCCTCCGCAAACGTTTCCTTCAGATCTCATCGGTGGCGCTGCGCAATCGTTCCGAAATCTGGCGGGCAATAATTACAACAACTTTCGCGTAGGAGTGCAGGTGAACCTGCCTTTGCGGAACCGCACAGCGGAGGCGCAACTGGGAAGATCCCTGGTCGAAGGTCAGCGGATCATGACGCAGCGACAGCAACTCGAACAGAACATCCAGGTGGAAGTGAGAAACGCGCTGCAGGCAATTCAGAGTTCGCGCGCAAAACTGCGTGCCGCAGCGGTCGCGCGCGAAGCGAGTGAGTTGCAGTATGAAAGTGAAAAGCGAAAGCTTGATGCGGGACAGTCAACCGTTTTCCTCGTACTTGAACGGCAGACCGCGCTAACTTCTGCGAGAGGAAGCGAGCTGCGTGCGCAGACTGAGTTGAATAAAGCAACGGCAGAGTTTCATCGCGCAACCGGGAATGCCCTGACGGTCAATAGCGTGGTTGTGCGGTAAGAGAGAAAGAAGTTTCGAGTTTCGAGTTTCAAG
>JANNON010000857.1:0-2542 GCA_031399105.1 Blastocatellia bacterium
CGAATCAGTCCTTCGAGTTCCTCCACCGTGCGCGGCCAGTCCGAACGGAGCAATCTTGAAAGAGCCCGATCGGCAAGCAACTTTCCATCCGTCTGGCATTGCGGACAGTAGTTAGTCTCGTTGGCCGCGTATCGGATTCGCTTAATCCTGGCGCCACAACGCGGGCAGGGCTCCTGATATTTTCCATGGACCGCCATCTCTGGTCTGAACGCCGTAACTTTTTCCGGAAACCCGCCGCTCTTGTCAGCCTTTCGCTTCTCAGTTTCAGAGCGCAGTAGTACAACCCAATGTTTTAGGGTTGTGCGAGTGGCTTCGAACAGACGCTCAATCTCTTTCTCCTTCAGTTTTTGGGTCAAGGCAATTGGAGACAATCGCGCATTGAAAAGAATTTCGTCGGAGTAGGCATTGCCTATGCCGCTGAACAAGCGCGGGTCTGTGAGTGCACGCTTCAAAGTGTGATTGGCGGAAGTTAGGACCTTCGCAAAGTTGGCGAGATCGGTTTCGAATATTTCAACACCGCCCGGATTCAGCGCTTCCAGATCGCTTTCGGAAACGACGTGTAACGAGGCACGGCGTTGAGCGCCAGCCTCCGTTAACGAAAGCGTTCCGTTGTTGAATTGAAAATTAGCCAGACGGTTCTTGGGGGCCTTGAGGGGTGGTTGTTTTGTTGACGCTCGATTCGGTCCTTCGCTCCAGTGCAGTCGTCCAGCAATCATCAAATGCAAGACCAGCCAAACGTCTTCTTCAAAGCCGATGCAGATGCGTTTACCGATCCGGCGCAGTTGCCTGACTTGTTTGCCTTCGACAATTTGGATCGGAGGCGCCGCCGTACGCAGCAGGAAAGGCGCCGTGATCACCACGCGTTCCAGAGTCTGTTTCAGAAGTCGTTGCTCAAGAGCTTCGATGTAGACCACGATGTCGGGAAATTCAGGCATGAAGGGTAGATGTCAGATGCTGGATGTTAGATGCTGGATGTTAGATGCTGGATGTTAGATGCTGGATGTTAGATGTTAGGCCGACGGGAATATAGTTGCTTCTCGAAAAATGCTTAGCCGCAGATTAACGCGGATGATACGGAGCTGAAAAAGAAAGAGGAAAAGAAAGACGAAAAGAAAGAGTAGGCGCGAATAGTTCGTTTCCTTGAAGAAGCTTCTGGCCTGTTTTTCAGATCCTTCTTATCCGCGTTCATCCGCGGCTAACTTTTCCGCGCTTCCAGTGAGCTCGCAATGCTGACCACGCTTGCTATTTCCAACTATCGATCGCTTCGGAATCTCGTCATTCCTTTGGAGCGGCTGAACCTGGTCACCGGCCCAAACGGGAGCGGTAAGTCGAGTGTCTATCGAGCGCTGCGCTTGTTGGCGGAAACCGCGCAGGGTGGCGTGATTCCATCGCTGGCACGAGAAGGCGGATTGCAGTCAACGTTGTGGGCCGGGCCAGAAAAGTTAGGACTTTCCGTCAAGCGTGGTGATCATCCCGTCCAGGGCACGAGGCGGAAAGATCCGGTGAATCTGCGGATGGGTTTTGCCAGCGACGAATTCGGTTATGCGATCGATCTGGGACTTCCATCCCGGGGGCCAGGCACCACAGCTTTCGGGTTGGATCCGGAGATCAAACGCGAGTGCGTCTGGAATGGGCCATTCCTGCGACCAGCGTCGCTGCTCGTCGATCGAAAAGAGGGAATGGTGCGAGCTAGAGCCGACGACGACGAATGGAAGGTGTTGTCATATCAGATGCCGAGCTTTGACAGCATGATGTCGCACCTTGCCGATCCACGAAACGCTCCGGAGCTGCTGGCGCTCAGGGAGAAGATTCGTTCGTGGCGCTTCTACGATCACTTTCGCACGGACGTGGCTGCTCCCGCGCGCTTGCCGCAGATTGGAACGCACACTCCGGTACTGAGCGATGACGGGTCCGACCTCGCTGCAGCGTTGCAGACGATCATCGAGATAGGAGATGCGGGCGCATTGGACGAGGCGGTAGCTGATGCCTTCTCCGGCGCAAGTGTTTCGGTGATTAATAACGATGGCCGTTTTGAACTGGCAATGAGTCAGCATGGACTGCTGCGACCGTTGAAGGCTGCCGAGTTGTCAGATGGGACTATTCGCTACCTGCTTTGGATCGCGGCGCTTTTGACGCCAAGACCGCCGAGTCTGTTGGTTCTGAATGAACCCGAAACCAGTTTGCATCCTGACTTGTTGCCAGCGTTGGGACGCCTAATCGCGGCTGCGGCTGAGCGATCGCAGCTTTTCGTGGTGACACATGCCCCGAGGTTGATCACCGCGCTCGAGGAGCAGGACGGTTGCAATTGCGTGCGGTTGCAGAAAGTGTTGGGCGAGACGAAGATTCCGGGAGTCGAAGCGCCGGCATGGCACTGGCCCGCGCGGTAAAACAAGAGCAATCCGCCTAATACGCAAACGACGATTTTCTAGTGTCGGTGATCCAACTCAGTTAGAATCGCCCGCGATTTGGGCGTTTTGGCTGACTGAGATGTGGGACCTGAGCGTACGCCCTGAGACCTGAGACCTGAGACCTGAGACCTGAG
>JANNON010000891.1:0-2430 GCA_031399105.1 Blastocatellia bacterium
GCGGATTGCGTTCGTCATGGGCGCTGACGTCATCGATGTTGGTTATTGCTTCATCAAGTATTTTTGCGATGTCTCGGATCAACGCGCCGCGTGGTCCTGATGGCAACTCGCCCCACTTCTCCGCGTCCTTCTTCAATAATTTGGCAGTCGCTTGATCTGAGTTGCCCTTCAAAACAATGAGTCTGCGATCGGCGGCTTTGATGAATACCTCGATCCGTTTATCGAGCAGTTGCGCTTCCCTTACCAGTTCCTGTTCCTCAGGAGTCAGATGGTCTCTCGTTTGGGCCGCTGCTGCGGAAACAGTCATGATGAGCGCGAAGAGCGAGAAGAAGAGTAGTGTCAGTTTCGATCTCATGGTTGTTTGCTTTCAGGGGCAGTCAAACCGTTCTTGGGAGACTTTTCAGCAGTCGGGCTCGTCTGTAGTTCGCGCACAACTGTGTGTCCATAAAATGAGTTCAGAGCCTCAGTCCGACTTGACCGCGTGAACTCTTCAATTTCCTTCACCCAAACCGCATATTCAAGGGGCGTGGTCCGCCGGACCATTGCCAGCCGGGTTGCGTGTGCGCGTAGCGCCAGTTCGAGCCGCTTGTAAAGATCGCGCGTCTTTGTCTTGTCAGTATCCAACGTGCTCAGCTGCCGCATGATGTCTTCAATTAATGCCCAGTATCGTCCGAGTTCAGCGGACGCTTCATTGTGCTGCTCTTGATTGGTGTGTGTTTCAGCTTTCAGGAGGTGACCTTCGGCAAGCTCGAGGGTTTTCTTGAGACGAGATTTGGTGTCGTCAGTCCGATCCAGCAGGGCGCGTTCTTCGGCGGAGATAACCTTGGCAGGCGGGGGCGCGGTTACCGTCGGCACCTGTTGGTCCTGCGCGGCAATAGCACTCACGCACACGAAGAGAAGAACTGCAATTTGGACAACTGAAGATGTGGTGCGGATGCTAAGCATTAGCTCGCGGAGTCCTAGTTCTTCCTGGACGTTTTGGGTTTGACACCCTCACCAAGCTGCAACTGACGGCGCAGCAACCGAAGAAGCAACTTCACCTAGTCAATCACCAGTTGATTGGTTTTGGCGTCTGCGTGCGCCAGGAAATTCTCATAGACTGGCAGCGCTTCTGTGTATTGTCCGAGATTATCGAGTGCTGTGGCAATGAAATAGTAGGCGATAGCCAGATCGGGTTTCTGATTCACTATCCAGCGATACTCGACAAGGGCTTCAGCGAACAGTTTTTGCGCGTAAAGGGCCGTCGCGAGATTCGCGTGTGCTGCGTAATTTTCAGGCGCGAGTGCCAGCACGCGTCGCAGGATTGTCGTAGCGTCGGCGAAACGACGAGCTTGAACTAACGCGGAAGCGTAGCCTATCGCGTAGTCAGGATTCTTCGGTTGCAGCTCGGAAGCACGTCGATAGAACTCCAATGACTGCGCGGGATCGTCCGTACGGAATGATGCTCCCAATCGCGCCAGTAACATGGCGCTGCGAGGATTCTTTTCCAGAAGTTGTTTGAGTGCCGCACGCGCTTTTGAAGAATCATCACTATTAGCCGCTTCGATCTCTTCAGTGGTGCCGATGACTTTCGTTCCGTCTACTGAGAGTTCCGCTTGACTGATTAGTCCGGCGCTTTGCGCTATCCGACGAGATTCTTCTACCTGCCCGTTGCGCTCATATGCGATTGCCAGCCGTGACGCGATCGCGCGGTGGTTGGGCGATATGCGATTAGCCACCGTAAGTAGTTTGATCGCTTCGGTATGGTTCTTCTCAACAAGGTAGAGATCGGCTCGTTCGATCAGGGCAGAAACATTTTCCGGCTCGAGTTGCAGTACGTGATCCAACGATTTTGCAGCCTCTGCCATGGCTCCGTTTGCTTTTTCCGCCATCGCTTTGATAAGCCATGCGTCCGGCGGAGCATCTTTCGATGCGGTCGCGCGGCGGGCAAAGTCGAGCGCCTCCTTTGGGTCCTCTGAACGCAAGCGAATGTCAGCGAGAACTCGCAGGACCAACTCGCTTTGTGGTTCCAGCTTTAGGGCCTGCCTAAGTTCTGTTTCAGCATCACGATCTCTGTTAAGCCGAACGAGTACGAGGCCAAGACTGGCGTGCGGCATGGCCCAATTAGTTTTGAGAGCGATAGCCCGTCGCAAAGCTACCTCCGCTTCATCGAAACGTTTCAGAGAAGCGAGGGCGGTTCCGCGTTGAAATTCAGCCTCAGGAAATTCGGGCTTAAGCTTGATCGCTTCTTCGTAGAAACCAAGCGCTCGTTCTAGATCGCCCCTTGAGTGCGCGCTTTGGCCGCGTTCGAATAAGCGCGTCGGGTCAGCGTCGTTATCATCGAGGCTGCTTTCATGCTGCGCATGGTTAACGGCCGTCAGACATAAAATCATGACCAATGCGGCAGTGAGTGTGATCACGTTGAGCGCTGATCGAGACTTGATTGTGACC
>JANNON010000893.1:0-3462 GCA_031399105.1 Blastocatellia bacterium
TCTGATTGCTTTGCGCCTGTACAAGACTTCACCCCGCAGACTTGCCGTTGAGTATTTAGTTTTTTGTGCAAAGCCCCTCAGAATAATGACCGCTCGCAGTAGGCGCTACATCGGATAAACGCCGACCTCATGCAGGTCTTCCTCGGTTAGCGATAGTTGACCTCTGCCGCCGAGCGCACCCTCAAGCAGGGCCTGTACGCTGTCATGGGCCACCGGTCGTGAGAAGAGATAACCCTGGGCATATTCGCAGCCAACGGCTTTCAATTGTTCATGCTGTTGCGGAGTCTCTACGCCTTCCGCGATAACCTGAAGTCCCAGGTTATGAGCCAGGGTCACGATCGTGCGCACAATCTCAGCGTTCTCACCTGTCTCGGTCATGCGGTTTACAAATGAGCGATCGATCTTCAAATAGTTCAGGGGGAACCGGTGCAGGTAACTCAGCGACGAATAGCCGGTACCGAAGTCATCAATACTGAGTTGCACACCTAACGCCCGCAACCGTTTGAACATCACGGTGGCTGCTTCCGCATTCTCCATCACTACACTCTCGGTGATCTCCAGCTTCAAACAACGGGGGTCCAACCCGCTTTGCTCGAGGGCATGACTGACCTGGTCCAGCAGGTCTGATTGCGAAACCTGCTTGGCTGAAAGGTTCACGCTAAGCGTCAGGCTGCGATGTACGGACGACTGTTGCTGCCAGTAGTTGACTGCGCGACACGCTTCTTCCAACACCCATTGACCGATCTGCACGATCAAGCCAGTTTCTTCGGCGACGGGAATAAATTCCGAAGGAAGAATCAGTCCTTCTACGGGGTGGTTCCAGCGCACGAGAGCCTCGAACCCGGCGAGTTTTTCCGTCTCCAGCGAAATGATGGGTTGATAGTAGACGCAGAATTCCTTCTGCTCGATCGCCTGGCGCAGATCTCTTTCAAGGCGCAGACGCGAGACGGCACGGGCGTGCATGTCCTTATCAAACATTTCGTAACGGCCTTTGCCGTTTTCCTTCGCGCGATACATCGCAGTGTCGGCATCACGCAGTATGTCTTCCGGACGATCGTAGCCACTGGTGCTTAAAGCAATGCCAATACTCGCGGATGTGAATGAGGAGTTCTTTCGCAGATCAAACGGTAAGGTCAAATCCTCCAGGATTCTTTCCGCCACGAGAACGGCATCCTCGGGATTTGAAATGTTGCTTAGGAGAATCGCAAACTCGTCCCCGCCAAAACGCGCGAGCGTATCGACCGGACGCAGAAGTTTTTCGAGCCGGCCGGCGAACGCGACCAGCAGCAAGTCGCCGTAACTATGACCCAGGCTGTCGTTGATGTTCTTAAAGCGATCGAGATCGATGAACAGCACTGCGAACAGTTGATTGCTGTTAACTCTCGAGTTCTCGATCTCGGCGGTTAGCAGTTCCGAGAACATCGAGCGATTTGGCAAACCGGTCAGGGCGTCGTGGAATGCCGCGTGACGAAAGTGTTCCTTCGTCTCTTCTAACGTGCGACTGATTCGTTGCTGCTCAACAATGTAGTTGTTCAGTTCGTTAACATGACGCTCAGCCTGTTCCGCGCGTTCACGTTCGAGTTCGGCTCGCTCGCGCTCAGCTAATTCCGCCTGCCGCGCCGAGCTCTTCACTTCGCGCAGATAGCGATCGTAACTGAGATAGACAATCGCAATGATCGGGATGGCTATCAAAAATGCATAGAACCCGGCGGTGCCGATACTGAAAGCGATGACTCCCGCGGCGGCAGCGCCGGCAAAATAGGTGATGGAGATCCAGAGAAAGTTCTGGTTCCACATGTGCCAGATCGATTGGTTGTCTTTCAGAGCGTTAGCCGTTGCGACGATGGCCGTGTGGGAAAGGTATTGCAGCAGACCCATCAGGCAGATTGCGATAATGGCGGCTGAGCGTCCGTGATTTAGCAATCCTTCAGTCGAGCCGAAGATCCAGGTTAGCCCCTGGGAAGTGACTGAGAGGGCGCAAGCAAGCGAGGCCCCGGCGAACAGGACAGTCCTCGGTTTTTTGCTAATGCGCAAGCCGGCCGCAATGCCGCCGATCATCCCCAGCAAGACCGCACCCTCTCCGCCATACAACAAAACTCCGAGGAACATAAAGGTATCGTCCACGGTGATATTCGTGTTGATACGCGGCACTCGAATCGCAACGCGTGAACCTAAGATGACGGTGGCCAGCGCCAGCAACGTGAAAAACAGATCCATGCGACTGAAGGGAACGTTCGTAATGGCCCAGACACACGTCAGGGCGCCGACCGCAACGATCGACCACATGTAAATGTTGGTTAGCGGCCTGGGGTTTTTAGTGCTCGCGCTGGTCATTGATGGTTAGTTTGATTGGGTGTCAAGGTAGATGGTGTCGTAGGTGTCGTGAAATTCGTAACCAGCCTTTTGATAGAACCGCGTAAGTTCTTTCTTCCTCTCGTTCACCAGCAGGCAGATCGCGTTTGAGCGGCGTAGCAGAATTCGCCCCAACTGCGCCATGCAACGAAGGCCGTAGCCCTGACCACGTTTCTCGGGATGAACGTAGACTCCTTCGACGTAACTCATTTCCGGGGTCTCTGCGAAAACATCTGCCTTGAAAACGAGTTGGTTATCTTCCGAGGAAACCCATACTCGCCCTTGTTCAATGCGGCGAGTAATGCGTTCGCGAAAGCCTGCCGGATGTTTCAGCAGTGGATTGATTCCACATTCATCCAGAATCATCTGTGCATTGATGGCGGTGATCACATCGAGATCTACGAGCGAGGCCGTTCGCAGCTCAGTAGTCGATTCGGCCATGTCCGGCGCGTGAGTTTGTTGAAAAAGCGATTCGCGGCAGGCCCGTCGCGGACCGTGGCCCATTTGCGTGAAGTATCGCCAGAAGCGAGCGATCATTTCGTGCTGGCCCCTGATGAGGTGAGCGCCGGCAAACTGCTGGTTAAGCTGGGCGAATGATTTCAGTGCCCCTTCGTTTTCAGTCTCTAACAAAGTGGCATGCCCAATTAGCGCCACGCCTTCAAGTTTTCCTTCGGAGTTTCGACAGCCGTAGAACACCCCGCGATTGAGCGGGCTGATGATCCCGTGATCCTGGATGTAGCTGGACATACAGACGGTGTGAATGGGGCGGCGGCGCAGGAAGTTGAGTACTTCTTCTTTCTCGGAATTCTGCAAGGCTTCGGCGCAGAGAGCTGCCGTTGCATTTTCTTCGTGGGAGATTGTTCGCATGACTGGTTCGATCTCAGGGTCGACGAAAACAGATGACATACGCTTGTCCCTGATTGATTTGAGGAGGGGCGGGAAAAACGTACGGAAGAGGGCGATTGTGTCCCTCTTCCGTTTGGCTTGCGAGGGTTACTTCATGCTGCGGGTCTTGTCGCCGCGGATCATGGCCGTCATGGCCAGCACGACTGCGTCACCCATGACCACGCCGTCGCCCATTACTACTCCATCACCCATGACCACGCCGTC
>JANNON010000905.1:0-2822 GCA_031399105.1 Blastocatellia bacterium
GCTGAATTGCGATTCCTGCCACACCAGCGCCAAGCCCACGCAGATCACCAGCCCCGGCGGCAGGGTGGTCAAAATTGTCTATAACGCCGAGTGGCAGAAACTCTCCGAGACCGTCGGTTTCGGCACGCCCGAAGCCGCCACGACCAGCTATGCCTATGACAACGTGGGCGATCTGGTTACCGTCACCGACCCGCGCGGCAAGGCGTGGACCTTTACCTACGACAATCGGCACCGCCGGATCACGGCCAGCGATCCGCTGGGCAACACCACCACGTGGACCTACGATGCCGTCGGCAACAAACTGACCGAGAGACGTCCCGACAACGGGGTGACCACGATGACCTACGACGCCATGAACCGGGTGCTGACGACGACCAACCCGAACAACGAGACGACCACGTTTACCTATGGCGGGCGGGGCATGATCGCCGATGACAAGGGCGACAATCTCGTCCGGCTGACCGACGCGCGGAACAATGCCTACAACTTCACCTATGACTACGAGGATCGGAAAACCCGCATGGGTTACCCCGACCTGACCGATGAGCGCTGGACCTACGACGCCGAGGGCAACCTGCTCACCTACACCACCCGCGCCGGCCAGGGCCGCCGGGTGCGGATCAAGGAATACTACAGCGGCAGCGTGGGCGACGACCGCCGCTTCGTGTGGGAAGGCTTGAGCATCGCCGAACGCCGCACCGCCGCCAATGGCCTCGAACGCCGCTACCACGCCCAAGGCTGGGCCGGCGGAACTGCGGCGGCGCCGAATGCGGGGTTCGTCAATCTTTACCGGCGCGACCATCTCGGAAGTGTTCGCGAAGTGGTCAACGCCGGCATGGGGTTCGCATTGCGCCAGGACTTCGACCTCTGGGGCCGTCGCACGGGTAGCTTCTTCCTCGAAGACGACCTATGGAGCGACTTCGCCTACACCGGCCACTACTACCACGCCCGCACCGGCTTGGCGTTGGCGCCGTATCGGGCGTACTCAGCAGAACTGGGGAGGTGGCTAAGTCGAGACCCGTTGGGGGAATCCGATGGCCCGAACGTTTTCTCGTATGTTGTAAATAAGACGGTTAACGCAGTCGATCCGACCGGACAATTCCATATAACGTACGATGCTACTTTTGCGAATGCCGACGATCGGGCTCGTATTGAAGCCTCAATTAACCGAGTCGCTGCTCGAACACTTGCCTTACAAGCACAGATAAAGGCGCTGCTTGCAAGTCTGGAAGGAAAGAAAGGAAAATGTTGGGAGCAACTGTGTGGACAGCTTGGGAGTCTCAGCGAAGTTCTCGGACGAGTTAGGTCCGACATAATCGCCAAAAATACTCACTTGATTCTCTCCCAACAGAATATGAACTCAGGCAATTATGCTGTGACGAATCCGCAGCGGCGCGCCATGATTTTCAATACTGCCCCGGATAAGGATTTCCGAAATCGTTCAAACAACGATTTGGACGAAACCATGCTCCACGAGCTTACTCATCTTCATGGAACGACCGACGCGAACAAGGGGCACTTTTTGTTAAATGCTCACAACATTGGACCATTGGCGCATACCGACGTTGTAAGTAACTTAGCAATTTCGAGTTTTATACTTGCCTGCGAGTCAAATCCGGATTTGGACTATCAGGGGCTCTATGATGGACAGTAGTATAATGAGGCCAGCGATCCGCGCGCTCTTTTGCTTGTTCTTGCTGTGCGGAGTGTCGATTGGACTGTTTTCCGCATTTAACGATTATCGTTTGCTTGGAATCGGGCGGTTCTTCGATTTGACGTCGGGCAAAATTAGAGAAGTCACATTTTTCTTCGGATTCCCAGTGTCCTCGAAAGTATCGGGAAGAAACATTCTAGCGACAAATGAATTGTCTTACAAACCGCGGTGGGTGTTATTCGATTCCGTTAGTTATCCGAATCGGGTGAATGGATCATACGAGACAGGGCGTTATGTTTCCACCTTTGAGATTCTTTCGGTTTCTTTATTGGTTATGCACCCCGGCGAGTCTGAATATTCAGCACGCGTTCTGCGCGAGGCGCTAATGGCGGTTGAACGCAAAGACATGGGAAAACTTCACGAATTGTTACGGACGATACAAGGAAATAGGGAGAAATAGCAAAGTAGCAAAGGAGGCAAAGGAGGGGTCAGAATGAGCACGGGAAGGCACGGGAAGGGGTCAGCTTCAGAATTTCGCTCTGGCGCAGGCCCAGGCGCTGCGGGTAGACTCCTGCGCATGGTGCGCAAAGCCCGAGTGGAATTTGCTGGTGCGATCTACCACGTGCTCGACCGCGGAGACCGGCGCGAGGGGATCTTCCGCGACGACGCGGATCGCCAGGAAAAAGGGGTCATGGTTCAAAACTCAACAGCCGAATACCTCGGCGTCACCCGCACGCGCAACAGCCAGCAGGAAGTCACGGCCTACGTCTATTACCCGGCCAACGCCGGCGGCGGCAACGCCGGGCGGCTCCAGGAAATCCGCGGGCCGGGCAACTTCCTGCTCAGCTCCTTCAAGTATGACGTGGTGGGTCGGGTGGCCGAAACCACCGGCGCCGATGGCTATACCCTGCGCCACTATTATGACGCGCTCGACCGCCCGGTGCGCACGGTCTTCCCGGACGGCAGTTACGAGCAGACGATCTACCACCGTCTGGACGCCGAATGGCAGCGCGACCGGCAGGGACGGAGTGGGAAGGAGGGGTCAGTCTGGAATGGCGCTAATTTAAGGCGGATTTAGCAGGTTTGGTTTGGGGGCGATTGCGGCGTGCCACGTGGCCCATTTGAGCGCGTGGCTTGTTCAAAAGTTTGTAGTTTTTCGCACGCCGTT
>JANNON010000917.1:0-3149 GCA_031399105.1 Blastocatellia bacterium
TTGGTGACGAAGTCCACACTTATTTTTCACGGGAGCAGGAAGATGAACAAGAGTATCACGATCGCGCTTGGAACGGTTCTGGGTCTCAGTCTATTGGGTCTTAGTTTCCTGACGATCTCCGCGGAAGCAACGCAGCAAAAACCGGAGACGACAGTGATTCGACCGCAGCCTCCCATCAGATATGAGCCGTTTAACGTCGAAATTTTGGTTGGGGGACGGCCTTTGGAAGAGTATCACGCGCGGGGAAAGTCATACGTGGAAGCCATAGCCGGAGCGGAGTATGAAGTGCGGATCCGCAATCCGTTTCCATATCGAGTCGCGGTCGCCCTGTCCGTCGATGGTTTGAATTCAATCGATGCGCGGCGTACCAGCGCCTGGAACGCGAGTAAGTGGGTGATCGAACCCTATGGGACGATCAATCTCAGCGGCTGGCAAATGAGCTCGAGTCGCGCGCGGCATTTCTATTTCACCACTGAGCGCGATTCATATGGAGCCAAGCTCGGACAGACTGCGAATTTGGGAGTCATCTCGGCAGTATTTTTCCGTGAGGTAACGCGAGCGCCAAAACCAATTACCTTGTTGCCGCCGCCGCGTCGCGAAAGTAGTACCAGCAAGAACAAAAGCGGCGAAGCCCCATCATCGGCAAATAGTGATTCTGCCGGCGGGATTAGCGAGCGACGCGCAAACAACTATCCGCAACCTGACGATGAATCAGCAGCCACTGGCATTGGGCGCTCGGTGCATCACGATGTGCGTTGGGTGAATATGGATTTGGATTCGCGCCCGGCAGGTGAAGTCACGATTCGGTATGAGTACTATCAAGCGTTGGTGCGATTAGGAATCTTGCCGAAGCATTACTCCAGAAGTGATTCGTTGCGCAGACGAGAAGGTGCGAGTGGCTTTGAGGACCGACGGTTTAGTCCGGAACCGTGAGGGAGCAGACAGCAGACAGCGAACAGCAGACAGCAGACAGCCAGAGCGAATCTAAGATATGAAGATCTTAGACTTGTGATTACTTGTGATCTCAGATTTGAGATCTCAGATTCGCTCTGGCTGTTCGCTGTCTGCTGTTCGCTACCTGCTATTTTCTTACAAGCTCCTCAGTGTACAACTGGCGATAGGCGCGATAGTTGTTCATCACCTTCTGCACGTAGCCTTTTGTTTCTTCAAAGCCAACTTCAGCGGTAAACACACCCGCATCTTTGTGCTTGGCGCGTTTTAGCCAACGCGCGACGTTGTCTTCGCCGCCATTGTAGGAAGCCGCCACGGGTTCGAGCATCCTGGGAAACATTGATGTGAGATGGGCGAGATATTCACTGCCAATCAGGATTGAAGTTTCCGGCCGGTAGAGTTCGCTTTCTCTCAGCGCGTTCAAGCCAGCACCCGGTGCGTAGCGCTGCGCCGCGTCAATCGTAAGCTGCAAAAGACCGCGCGCGCCGGCAGGGGATTTGGCCAGCGGCTTGAAGACACTTTCCTGTTTTATGATCGCGAGGATGAACCTCGGATCAAGTTTTTTCCGCTTGGCTGCTCGCACAATTGACTGCCGGTAAGGCGCTGGATACTGGTTATCAACCGCATCAATCTGCGATCGAACGCGTTCCAACCTCTGCTCAGCGGCCGACCTTGCTCGCTCGTGGTTCATTGCCAGCAAGCGTTCTGTTGCTAACCAGCCGTAGTAAGAATTGGCACCATCTGGAATCGACTGATACGCCGCCAGAGCTGCATCCCGGTTGCCCGCTTTCTCTAAACTGAAAGCTTTTAGATAGGCGACCTCAGCTGGGGACGTGAGCACCGCGCGTGAAAAGCTTTTACGGCCGAGCTGTTCGGCGGTCATCACTGCTTGCGCCCATTGACCTTCAGCAACTTCCAATCGCAACCGTCCGAACAAGGCGTTGGTTTCAATCGCAGTGCCGGAAAACCTCTGAACCGTGCGGCCCACCCACTCGTTGGCTTCGGCCGGGCGGCCCGCTTCTCGGAGCGTGTCAATCATATTCAGATGCGCACTTTCGATTCGCTCACCGTCAGGATATTTCTGAATGTACTGAGCGTAGCGACTAACCGCATCAGACGAGCGGCTAATACGCACCAACGCCGAGGCACTGAAGTTCAAACCTTCACGGCCTGATTTTGTGGTTGGATAACGCTGTGCCAGTTTATCGAGTGTCTCGGCAGCTTCAGCGTACCTGCGCGATTGCAGATAGGATCTCCCGATGCCCAACATCGCGTCAGCAACCGCAGCTTCATCGGGATAGAACTTCAGGATTGCTTGCCAGTGTTCGCGTGCTTCTTCAAACGCGCGATTGGTCATGTAGACATTCGCGCGGCGAAGATGTTCTGAAGGGGTTAAGCGCTCGAGCTTACCGGTGGAATCGCGAGATTCGGAGCGACGAATCGCAGCAAGTGTGTTGTCGGGAGCTGATTGAGCGCTCGTTGTGACCGAGAAAATGGAGAAGGTAAACGCAGCGATCGTTAAAAATAGAGGCAATCTGGTGATTGTCACGGACCTAAAAAATATTGCTCGCAATCTCATAAGTTCAAGAACTCTCTTCATCAGCGGGAATTATTTGGTAGCTGGAAACGATTTCAACTGTCGGTCTTAAGGTGGCGGCTACGCTGCAGTACTTCTGATCGGAAAGTTCGATCGCTTGCGCTAACGACTTTTCCGAAATGTTTCTGCCTTTCACTTTGTGCCGTACTTCCATTCGCGTGAACGCACGTGGGTGCTCGTCCCGCCGTTGACTGGAAATCTCGATGCGATACTCAAGAATTTCTTCACGTTTCTTGCGAAGAATGTTGACTACGTCTACGCCCGTGCACGACCCGAGCGCGATCAATAACAGTTCAACTGGTGTAGGCGCCGAGCTGCGTTCGTGGTTTGTGTCCAGCGTAACAGCGTGGCCCGAGGGTGTGATGCCGATAAATAGATCATCGCCCGAAAAATGGACGACAGCGGGTGTGGTCTGATCACTCATAAGCAACTCCGCGCTCAGAATAACACAGCAAGTTGGATGCGTTGATTGGGGTGATTAGACGAGCGACCCGGTAAAATTGTAGGGGTGTCCCTCCGTGGGCCCGTGGGCACCCCTCTTGCAAATCCGCGATTCTAGCAGTGTCAACTCGCTATGCTCACGAGGGGTGCCCACGGAGGG
>JANNON010000922.1:0-5950 GCA_031399105.1 Blastocatellia bacterium
AATCAAGGCCGGGCTGCGTTACGAGTACAACTCGCCCGCCATTGATGCTGCGGGTCGCGCGCGCGTTTATGACACGGTCACCGGGACTATTGTTACGCCGGGTACGAACGGTGTCCCGAGCGGAGGCTATCAGTCCGACAAGAATAATTTTGCTCCACGGGTAGGTTTGGCGTGGACCGTCGGTGACGATGGTCAGACTGTCCTGCGTGCCGGCTATGGTATCTACTATGACCAGTCTCCGTTGGCCCCCGGTGAAGCGCTCTACTTCAACGCGCCACTATTCGATAACAACATATTCTTTTCACTGCCGGGTTTGCCGTTAACCCTGAACAATCCTTTTCCGGCTTTCTTTCCGTTTCCGTTGCCTGACTCGGCGCTCGCAATTCAGCGCGATCTGCGCACAGGCTATATGCAGCACTGGAATGCGAATATTCAACGACAACTGGGATCAACTCGCGTGCTTGAGCTGGCCTACGTCGGCTCAAAAGGAACGAAGCTGTTGACCGCGCGGGATATCAATCAGCCGCAGCCAAGTGTCTTGCCGCCGGGTTTGCCATTTGTGCCGCGGCCGAATCCGCGCTTCGACGACATCGATATGCTCGAGTCGCGTGCGAACTCTAGCTACCACGCGTTCCAGGCACGCTTTCAACAACGCTTTGCGGCTGGCTTGTCAGCGCTTGCTTCTTACACGTGGTCAAAGTCTCTTGATGATGCGTCAAACTTTTTCTCGAGTGCCGGCGACGCAAACTTTCCGCAGAACTCATACGATCTAAGAGGCGAACGCGGTAGATCGAATTTCGACGTGCGGCACCGCTTGTCAGTCAGTTACGCTTACGATCTGCCGTTTGGCCGCGGGCGTTCGCACTTTTCTGATGATGGTTGGGTAACGACTGTACTGACTGGCTGGCAGACGTTCGGCATTTTGACGATGCAGTCGGGCCGACCTTTCACTGTTGCGTTGTTGTCAGATATCGACAACAGCGGTACCGGACGGTCGCTGCTCGGCTTTGGAGCAAACGATCGCCCAAACATCGTCGGTAATCCAACGCTGGGAAATCGCACGCCGGAACGTTGGTTTAATACTGCGGCATTCGCATTTCCGCCTCAGGGCACCTTCGGTAATGCCGGGCGAAATATTTTGGATGGGCCAAGCTTTCATAACTTTAACGCGTCACTCGTAAAGAACTCAGCGATTTCAGAACGAATCAACCTGCAACTGCGAGCCGAAGTGTTTAATCTCTTCAATCATCCAAATCTCGGTTTGCCGGATAATTTTCTGGGCTCGCCAACGTTTGGGCAGATCACCTCTGCACGCGATCCGCGTCATCTGCAGTTTGGGGTGAAGTTGTTGTTCTGAGAGTGTGGTTCAGCAATTCTGATAAGCCCTGTTAGCTTGTCGTGGCGCTCCTGCAGACTTTAAAGAAGTGAGTCAGTGGGCGCGGAAAAATGGCGGCCCAAGCAAGGAGCTACCGAGTGAGGCAACCAACATTTAGCGTCGCTTGTTATATCAGGGTGCAGTAGCCCGATTGTGAGGAAGGAGTGTTCGCCAGGTTGGAGACCCTTCCACACGTCCGTGTCACTGCCCCGAACTGATGCGGTCTCCCCGACCCAGCCAAATGCCGAGTAAGGAGATTCGTACATGAAGAGCCCAAACTTCAAATCAATCGTTGCAGGACTTGCTTTACTGTGTCTTTCAATAACCGCAGCCGCGCAGACTACGAATGACTGGCCGCAGTGGCGCGGTCCGAATCGTGATGGGATCTCAAAAGAGACCGGATTACTTAACCAGTGGCCTGAAGGTGGGCCAGCGCTCGTTTGGAAAGCAACCGGCGCCGGTCGTGGCTACTCATCAGTGTCGGTTGCGAAGGGCAGAATTTTTACGATGGGCCTGCGCGGTGATCGCGAGTTCATCATTGCCTTCGACGCAGCGACTGGAAAGGAAGCCTGGGCCACCCCTCATGCTGGAAAATTTGGGAATGACCGCGGCGACGGTCCGCGGGGCACGCCCACGATTGACGGCAACAAAGGTTATGCGCTCGGCGGTAATGGTGATCTGTCGTCGTTTGATACCAGCACGGGACGGATTTTTTGGACGCTAAATGTGCTTAGCAAGTTTGGCGGCTCAAACATCCAATGGGGAATTAGTGAGTCACCGCTGGTGCTCGGCGACAAGATAGTTGTGAACGCTGGTGGGCCGGGCGCTTCGGTGGTGGCGCTCAACAAGAAAGACGGTTCGCTAATTTGGAAGAGCCAGAATGACGGCGCTGGCTACTCCTCCGCGATTGCGCTGGAAGCAGGCGGCGTTAACCAGGTGATTGTCTTTACCTCCAGTCGCGCAGTCGGTCTGGATCTCCGGGACGGTAAACTGCTTTGGGAGTACCTGCGACCGTCCAACAACGTCGCTAATATTGCGACGCCAGTGGCGCGAGCCAACCGCGTATTCATCTCGTCGGACTACGGTGTAGGCGGTGGGCTGATCGAGATCAAGGCGGCCGACAATGGACTGAGTGCTTCCGAGATCTACTTCACGAAGGAGATGCGAAACCATCACGCCACCTCAATTCTCGTTGGTGACTATCTTTATGGTTTCTCGAGCGCAATCCTGACAGCTATGAAGTTCGATACCGGAGACATCGCATGGAAGGATCGCAGCGTTGGTAAGGGTTCAATGGTTTACGCTGACGGCCATCTCTACTGCTTTAGTGAGAAGGGAGTGGTTGGATTGGTGGAAGCAACTCCAACGGGCTATCGTGAAAAAGGCCGGTTCAGCATCACGCAGGGTTCTTTGCCAACCTGGAGTCATCCAGTAATTTCAAACGGACGCCTCTACCTTCGCGATCAGGACACCATCTATTCGTACAATGTGAAGGCGAAGTAGCGACACATTGTAGGGGCGTCCCTCCGTGGGCGCCCCTCGTTTTACTATTGACCCCACCTGCCTTATTCCGCAGCGCTCGGTATCCTTCAGAAACGTCTATGAAACAGAGGGGTGCCCACGGAGGGACACCCCTACAATCCTACGCGTGCTCAATGTTCTACATTTGCGATACTATCGCTGCAAATGAAAGCAAAAATGAAACTTCTCATCGCCTACGACGGCTCGGAGGCTGCTGATTGCGCGATCGACGATTTATGTCGTGCTGGCTTGCCTGAGCAAGCGATGGCCCTCGTCGTTACGGTGGCTGAAGTGTGGTTGCCACCCGCAGCCGATGAGCAAAGCAATAACCTCGAAGTTGAACCAGAACTACCTACGCCCAGGATTGTTCGTCAAATGTGGGCCCGTAGCGAACTGATTGTGCAACAGGCGAAAGAACTTGCAGAGACGGCCAGCAAGCGAGTGCTGCATAACTTCCCGAAGTGGACTGTTGAGTCGCGAGCGGCCAGCGGCTCGCCGCCGTGGGAGATTCTGAAGGTTGAAGCCGAGTGGCAGCCCAACTTATTGGTCGTTGGATCCCAAGGACATTCAAGGCTCGGCAGTTTAGTGATGGGAAGCGTATCGCAGAAACTGCTGACCGAAGCCAAGTCTTCCGTTCGGGTTTGTCGCGGCAGAACACTCCTTGGCCGACCGCCACAACGGCTGCTGCTCGGGGTTGATGGATCGGTGAACTCGTTCGGCGCGGTGAAGGAAGTGGCTGAGCGCAATTGGATACCGGGAAGTGAAGTCGAGGTGGTGGTTGTTTACGACGAGATTTCGCCGACTCTGTTAGGCAGCGTGATTCCGCCGGTTTCCGATGAAGTGGAAGAGTTGAATCAATCGGAACAATCCTGGGCTGAACAGATTGCGGAGAAGGCCGCGGAGAAACTGAGCGAATCTGATCTCAGAGTGACGAAGTTGGTGAGGTCAGGCGATCCGAAAAAGATTTTAGTGGAGCGTGCGGAAGAGATTGAAGCGGATGCGATATTCTTAGGTTCAACCGGGGTTAGTGGCAGTGTTGAGCGATTGTTGCTGGGAAGCGTCTCTGCTGCAGTCGCAGCCCGGGCGAATTGTTCGGTGGAAGTTGTTCGTTCGTAGTCTCTATTGCCGAGTTCCGGGGTTAAGGCGATCGATTAGAATCCACTAACGCAGAACCTGAACAGAATCAAGCTTATCGCTTGCGATAACTGCATGAGCGTAGGCAAAGCAAGCGCGGAGATCGTCAGGTTCGAGATCAGGATAGTCTGCAAGTATCGTTTCCGAGGTTTCACCCTGAGCGAGCAAGCTCAGAATGAGTTCAACAGAAATCCTCAACCCTCTAATAATTGGCTTGCCGCTGAGAATGTCTCTGTTGGCGGTGATACGCCGCATCAGTCTTTCATCGATCATCTTCAGTTTTACTGCGTGTGCTTCCCTTTTCTCGTAGCTTAACACCCAGCGCGCCTTCCAATAGAAGTCAGGATACAGCTCTGAGGGATTATCACTTACGTTGCCCCTGACTCCAACCTTCCTTCAAAGGATGTTTGGCTACAAATATGTTGCACGTCTTTGATCCAGAGGCTCTTTCTTGGAATCCAGGCCAAACGGGATTTGCGATACAATGCGGCCATCAACCTGATCGCAACGGTGATATATGTCCTTTCCGCTCGAACGACGTGAACTGCCAAAGACGATGCGCGCAATCCTGGAAAACGGAGACCGGATCGCAGACGATGCTCAGAGTCTCTGGGAAATGGATAGATTTCCGTCGGCGTTTGCGCTATGTGTTTTAGCTCAAGAAGAATATGCCAAGGCATTCTTGGTCCACCTCATCCAAGTTGAGGCCATACCTTGGAACTCCGATGTCCACAGGGTGCTCAGCGATCATAAATGCAAGCAGCTTTTCGTCATGATCATGGACTTCTTGTATCCAGATGTTGACTCTTTTGCTGCTTGGCTTGATCAGCGCGCTGAATCTGGTCACAATATTCCGCGACATATTGCCGACGCGCTCAACATCATCAGACATGAGAAGGTTCCGCGTCAGGGTGAATGGTCATGGACGGCCGACGGCGACCCTCCATGTGATGTACATGCCAGGAGAATTGCCGATGGATTAATTGATCGAGAGAAGCAGTCAGCACTTTACGTGGCAATAAGCAAGAACGGTCGACTTATGAGCACGCCAAAAAGTATTGATGGTAACAAGGTAAAGGTCGAGTTGGGTAAGACACAGCAGTTGGGTCAAGTATTAGCAAGGTACGATGACAGTCTGCAGCCGCTGAAATCGATAGAGTACGAGAAGATCTTTTTCACCCTCCGAGTCCTATTTGAGCTATCAACGATAGAGGAATACAACCGCCAATGGTGGGCGCATGGAGAGGAATGGTGAAATTACCTACCTACCTTAAGTTCTCAGTTCTGCGGGTTCTTAAGACGACGGACGTTAGTCGTAGATTTAACACGTCACTAATTAGCGGCGATGTTGTAGGCGGCCATCTGGGTAGCGTTGCGTACTAATAACTTACCGCCCGCGATCGCGGGATAGTTCCAGGTTTGTCCTTCAAGAGCAGGGAAGCGCGCGATCTCTGAATGCTGATCCGGAGTAGCCTTAACAAGCGCCAGCTCGCCCTTGTCACTCATCACGATGAGATGGCCGCTCGCCAGGATCACTTGCCCGTAGCCGTACCGCCCGCCTTTCCATTTGCGTTCTCCAGTGTTCACGTCCAGGCAGGTCAAAATTCCTTCGTCCAATCCATAAATAAAACCCTGATGAAGAACCGAGCTGTTGAACTTGTTCTTCATATTTATGTTTTGCCAAACTGGGCGGGCCGCGAGATTCTTTCCACTGCCGGAAATCTCGATTAACGCAGCGCCTTTGCCGTATCCCGATGAAATAAAGAGACGATTCTTGTCGACGATTACTGGTTGCGAGGCATTGATTCCCATGTCTGTGTCCCAGGTCAGGTTCCACAGCATCGCGCCATTATCTGGCGAGAGACCAGCCATCCTGGATGAGCTTCCAGTCGGGGGATTTTTCGCCGAGCGTCTTTTTGT
>JANNON010000005.1:0-2172 GCA_031399105.1 Blastocatellia bacterium
TAACCACTACTCCGATCGTGGACGGGATTTCAGATTGGTCACCAAACGGCTCATCAATTGTCTTCGGGCGCGCGCCCACGACTGAATGCAGCTCTTCCGATTTTGGCGCTGATCTCTATGCGATTGATTCGGTTGGTGGGAATGAAAGACGGCTGACAAATACCACCGACGGCGAGTTCGAGCCGGCGCATTCTCCCGACGGCACGAAGATCGCCTACACACGTGACGCGTTTAATCCCGTTACGAATCGTTTCTCGACCAACATCTACGTGATGAATCCTGATGGTACTGGTCAAACAAAGGTGACTCCGGATTCTGTCGAGGCTGAAGCACCCACCTGGTCCCCGGACGGAACGAAGATCGCTTTTGATGGAAGAGTGCGCGGTTCGTCTGAACCAACTCAGCTCTTCGTGATCAATGTGGATGGCACCGGGCTCGCCCAACTAACTCAGGGTGCCGTCGACAGAGAGTCGCCCTCATGGCAACACTACAGCATCAGTGGAAAGGTAACTGGTAACACCGACGGGCAGCCAGTGACGATGGCGTTGGCCGGTACGCTCACGAGAGTCACGCAGACGGATGAGAACGGCAACTACATCTTTGGCAATCTGACACCTGGCGGAAACTTCTCAGTTTCACCAGTCAGCACCGCATTCGTTTTTAATCCGAGTAAGACGGACATTAATAACCTTCAGGGCAACCAGACGGCAGACTTTACGATTGTGCCGCAAGCCATCCCCGCGGCGACACCGCCGCTCGCTGATAATTTCAACGATGGCCAGCGTGATCCAACTAAGTGGAATCTCGGCACGCAGACTCAACCACTCGGAGCATTCGATCCCCAGGTAACTGTCGTGCAACAAGGTGGTCAGCTGGTGATCACGCCGCGTACGAACCAGATTGGTCCGCATTACAACGGCTACGTCTCAGTCAACTCATTCGACTTTAATAATGCGACAGCCACCGTGGAGTTGGTCCAACCCGCAGCGGGCGCGGCACAGACGATCTTTGCGATCGGCAGCGACCTCGATAACTTCTCCCGGTTCATTGTACGGGAGGATGGTCCACAGAATCCTACCGAGCGAGGCCGGCGGCGAACTGATGCGGCGCAATTGATCTTTCAGGTGGTCGTTGGGGGGCAGTTGACCACGGCGAGTATTCCCTACGATTCCGTCCTGCATCGGTTCATGCGCTTTCGGCATGAGCCTCCAACCAACGCGATCGTGTTTGAGACGAGTCAGAATAACGTCGACTTCATTGAAAGGCATCGAGTTGTGCTGGTGAAGTCGGTCTCGGCCCTGACCGCAGAATTGAGCGCCGGAACATCCACGGCGACCAATCCGGGGACGGCAGTGTTCGATAACTTCCAATTGGTCACGAACACTTTTCAGTTTTCAATGACCAGTTTCAGCGTGAACGAGAGCGCGGGCAGCGCAACCATCACGGTTACTCGAGCGGGCAGCGCCGCACTGGCAGCCACAGTTGATTATTCAACTTTCGATGAGACCGCCGAACAACGCACCAAGTACATTCCGGCCGTGGGCGTCCTCGCGTTTGCTCCCGGCGAAGCCTCGAAGACCTTCGACGTTTTGATCGAAGACAATTTTCTGGTTGAGGGCAGCCAAACCGTTGCGTTGCGCCTGTTGAGTTCTTTTGGTGCTGGTCTCAACAGTCCGGGCCAGGGACTTCTGACAATCACCGACAACGACACGATGGCTGGAACTACTAGTCCACTCGATCAGCCGGACTATTTCGTCAGACAGCAGTACTACGATTTTCTGAATCGCTCTCCTGATCCCGGCGGATTTGCATTCTGGCAAAGTCAAATTACTTCCTGTCCCCCGGGCGATCAGCCGTGTTTGAATGCCCGGCGGATTCGGGTATCAAACGCTTTCTTCTATGAACAGGAGTTTCAACAGACGGGCGCGTATGTGTATCGCCTTTACCGCGCGGCCTTTGGAAACAATCAGCCGTTTCCCAATCCTGATCTGAATCCCGCTTTTCCCGGCGAACGATTGAAGGTACCCAGTTATGCGGTGTTTGTTTCGGATCGGGCGCGCGTAGTGGGTGGGGCGAATTTGGCGCAGGCACAGTTGGATCTTGCGAAAGCTTTTGTGCTGCGTAGCGAGTTTTTGGCTACTTATTCGCGGAACCTTGATGGACCGGCTTTCG
>JANNON010000085.1:0-10428 GCA_031399105.1 Blastocatellia bacterium
TGTTGAATTAGATTGAACAAACGGGGGTAAACCACCCTTCCCGACCTGCAAATGCCCGAGTCTAGGAAGATATATTTGCGAAGTTGAAGCTTTAGGAGCAGCGACTTACTCCACCACCCAGGTGTCGCCGCTGTTGATTAGTTTCTCCAAACTCCCGGGACCGCCTTTCGCAATCGCGGCCTGGATTTGATCTTCCATCATCTCTTCGTAGGTGGGCCGGGTAACGGCGCGGAAGATGCCGACTGGTTGTGGAAAGTTAGGCTGCTCCATGCGCGCGAGCATGAAAGCCACGGACGGATCGTTTAGATTGATGTCGTGCACCAGCAAGTCGCTTTCGGTGATGCCGTTTTCTCCAATATTGACCACTTCCGGATGCGCGCCGTTCATGCGAATTCCGCGGTTGCGATCTTTACCAAAGACCATTGGTTTGCCGTGTTCGAGATACAAAACTTTGTCCGAACGAACGGTGCGTTCTGCAAAAGAGTCGAATGCGTGGTCGTTGAAGATGTTGCAGTTCTGATAGACCTCAACGAACGACATGCCTTTGTGTTTGGCAGCTTCCTGCACGATCGTGCCGAGGTGTTTGACGTCGATATCAATTGTGCGCGCCACGAAAGTGGACTCACTCGCGATCGCCAGCGAGAGGGGATTCACCGGATAGTCGATCGTACCGACGGGGGTAGATTTCGTCTTCTTGCCAAACTCCGATGTCGGGCTGTACTGACCTTTAGTCAAACCATAAATGCGGTTATTGAAGAGAATGTAATTGATGTCGAGGTTGCGACGAATGGCGTGCATGAAGTGATTGCCGCCGATTGAGAGCGCATCGCCGTCACCGGTGATCACCCAAACACTCAACTCCGGATTCGCGCACTTGATGCCGGTGGCAACTGCGGGCGCGCGGCCATGAATGCTGTGAAAGCCGTAAGTATTCATGTAGTAAGGAAAGCGGGACGAGCAGCCGATGCCGGAAACGAACACGACTTTTTCGCGCGGGATGCCGAGTTCCGGCATGACCTTCTGGACGTTGTTCAGAATCGCGTAGTCGCCGCAGCCGGGGCACCAGCGCACTTCCTGATCGGAGATGAAATCTTTCTTAGTCAACTCTCCTGGCGGAGGCGCGACTTTGAATGTAACCGTGCTGTCTTCGCTTTCAGCCGAGACTGCGTGGTCGATGATGGGCTTGTTGCCGTTTCCGCTACCGCTATGACCATTTCCCGTTGTGCTCATGAATGCTCCTTGGTTTCTAATTCAGCGATCGCTGCTTTCCAGTCTTCCAGATTTCCCAGCTGAACTGCCTTATCAATTCCTAAGTTCTCAAGCAGCATAGCTAAAACCGTAAGCCGCTCGTCCTCGTAAGTAAAAATTGCGCCGGTGTATTCGATCTTCTCAGGAGCCTGGTAAATTCGTCTCTCGAACTCTTCGTGGCTCCACACGCGGCCTTCACGGTGAATGTCCCATTCTGTGGGATCGAACCCTTCGACGTTCGTGATGTTAGCGGCCATAAGTCTGGTCTTTCGGACTCTGCTCGACTGCCTCGTACAACTCTAAAAACTTATCTCTAACGTAGGGGTCAAGTCTTTCTGCGAAGTCCTTTTGCAGATTCCGAAACTTGATCAGTTCCTGCACGTCTGCCAGATCCTTGAGCCGGTGCGGCGCAGTCAGACCCGAAGCCAATTTCAACTCGATCAGCTTTTCAAAAGTCACAAACCGGACGCCATCAATCTCGGTCGAAGCCGCGGACGGGTCAGGAATACTCACCGGTTTAGGCTTCCCATCCCCGGGATATTCCCCCGTCGTCATTACTTCGATAATGATTCCGTCACTTGTCGAACGCAGCCTCTTTTTTGCGCCTGGGAATGCTGGAAGGTAACCCAGCCCGATCAGCTCTCGATGAAAGGCTTCTAGTCCCTCTGCCGTAAGCACAAGATCGATGTCCTCGGTGAGACGGGGATAACCATGTGCCAGGAGAGCGACCGCTCCAATCACCATGTAGTCGATGCCGTGTTCCTTCAGCTCGCCGGTGATTCGGGCCAGCGCCTTGTTGAGACTGCCTTCTCCCATAAAGTAGCTCCGGGCTTCATCGTAACGGTCGACTACAGATTTCTGTTGATGTAACTCGGTAGTTTGAGTCTCCATTGTAGAATCAGGCTCCTAATCTAAAGCACCGCCTTAATCTTTGGTGTTTTCACACCTGCGGTAAACAATGCAAGATTAGCGATGATGTTGCTCTGTTTCGGCATTTCTTCCAAGCTTGAGAATAGTTTTAGCTTAGGTGCATCTTGGCCCATCTCGGCCAGCACCTTTTGTACGATACTGCGCTTCGGCAGTTTACTCTGAAATAGCGAGCGACTTGGCGGTAGGTAAGGGTCTATTTCCGAGTTAGAAAGGAATAGGTAATGAACTTGTGTATCACTTTTCTCAAGATAATAAACCTTTTGGTATTTGAACCATGGCGCGATGTCGGACTCAATCTGGAAGATTCGGTTTCCCGTGTTGTAGATACCAAAGAACTCTCGTATGCCATCTAACATGAACACTACGCCATCTAAGCCAGTCTTCCATGCAAACATTGCTAGATATAGTCCGACAGTTCTAGTCAGCCTAAGGCGGTATCGCTTGATCTCGCGATCGTGGATGTTTGGTTTTCTATTTGGCATTGCGCGCTATACCTACAAATACTCTTCAACCTTGCGGACGATTTCGCGAATCTGGAACGGACGTCCCTTTACTTTCGAGAACGCAACGGCATCAACCAGATAGCGCGCGCGAATCATCGTGCAGAGTTGGCCCAGATTCATCTCCGGCACAATCACGGTCTCAAATCCCGCGAGCACCTCGCCCAAATTTTTCGGGAACGGATTCAAATGACGGAGGTGTGCCGCCGACACACTCTTGCCTTCCTGCTGTAGTTTTTCCACCGCCGTGCTGATCGATCCATAAGTCGAGCCCCAGCCCAGTACCAGCACTTTTCCCGTCGGCTCGCCAAAGACCTCGAGAAGCGGTACATCCTGGGCGACGCGATCGATCTTCTCCTGACGCAACTTCACCATCAGATGATGGTTCTCAGGATCGTAATTCACGTTACCGGTGATGTGCTGTTTCTCGATACCGCCGATGCGATGTTCCAAGCCGGGAGTGCCGGGAATTGCATAAGGCCGTGCGAGTGTTTCCGGATCGCGTTGATACGGCATGAACGTCGCGGGATCGCTGGCAAACTTCACGTCGATCTTCGGCAAGTCTTCGATCTGAGGAAGCGCCCAAGGCTCCGCGCCATTCGCGAGGTAGCCGTCGCTTAAATAGAAGACCGGCGACATGTATTTCATAGCCAGCCGCACGGCTTCGATCGCCATCGCAAAACAGTCAGCGGGAGTAGCCGGGGCGATCACGATCGCTGGACACTCGCCGTTTCTTCCCCAGACGGCCTGGAACAGATCGGCTTGCTCGGTCTTTGTCGGCAAGCCCGTTGATGGACCACCGCGTTGCACGTTAACGATGATCAGTGGCAACTCAGCCATCACCGCGAGTCCGATTGCTTCCTGTTTCAGCGCGACGCCGGGACCCGAAGTGCCGGTTAGTCCAATCTGCCCAGCGAAGCTCGCACCGATCGCGGCGCAGACTGCCGCAATCTCGTCTTCTGCCTGAAATGTTCTGACTCCGAAGTTCTTATGACGCGCCAGCTCGTGCAGAATGTCTGAAGCCGGAGTAATCGGATAAGAGCCATAAAACAGGGGGCGTCCGGCGAGTTGCGAAGCGGCCACAAATCCGAGTGCCGTTGCTTCGTTTCCAGTAATCTTTCGATATTTACCGGGCGCGATCTGCGCCTTCTTGATCGTGTAGTGAGTGGTAAAAACTTCCGTCGTATCGGCAAAGTTGTAACCAGTCCTTAATGCAATCTCGTTAGCTTTCGCGAGTTCGGGGGTCTTCCCAAACTTAGCCTGAATCCAATTCAGCGTGTTATCCATCGGTCGATCGTAAAGCCAGTAGAGAACGCCCAACGCGAAGAAGTTCTTCGAGCGATCAATCTCTTTCCGCGTCAACTCCACATTGCCCTTTAACGCGTTCATGTTGAGCGTCGTGATCGGGAGTTTGTGTACGCGATAACCGGCGAGCGATCCGTCTTCCAAAGGATTCGTCGAATATTTTGCGTACTTCAAATTTTCGGGCGTGAAACTGTCAGTGTTAACGATGATCGTGCCGCCGTCATCAAGGTCGCTGAGATTTACTTTCAACGCGGCGGGATTCATTGCCACCAAAACGTTCGGCTGATCTCCCGGCGTCTTAATGTCCTGGCTCGAGAAGTTAAGCTGAAACCCACTGACTCCGGGCAAACTGCCAGCGGGAGCGCGAATCTCAGCCGGAAAGTCGGGAAGTGTGGAGATGTCGTTCCCGACAACCGCAGAGGTGTTTGTGAACTGTGTTCCGGTCAACTGCATGCCGTCGCCGGAGTCTCCGGCAAAACGGATCGTAACCGTTTCTAGTTCCAGTTGATTTTTTTCGACTAAGCCGACGGGCGGTTCGATGACAGTGCTCATGGATATTTACTCAAGCCCTTTCACGCTTTTATTGGGGTGAATAGTTAGAATTGCAAATGCCGTGGGGGTTGTTTCTGTTTGATGTCCACCTAAGACCAAAAAAATAATGCGGCAGCGGGGCTGGCCGTGTAGCGAGAGACGACTTCGCGCAAGATTCTATCAGCAAAGGGCGGGCCGCAAAAGTAAAGAACCAATTCAATGAAATTTGATCAGAACTTGAGGAATTTTTCAGCCGCGGGCCCTCAGAGTGGTAATTTTTGCCTGCTAAAGATTGAAAATCCATCAACCCTTCCTTACTGCAACTAATCCCGACTTGCCTTCTCACGACAGCGAACTCAACGCGCGTAACTCCTTTTCATAGGGCGACATCTCGATGAGTTTCTGAATGATTCCTGGTAGAACCTCCAACGTTCTGGTGATCTCTTCCTCAGTTGTATAGCGAGACAGCGAGAATCTGATTGACCCACGCGCGGCGGAAAACGGAACGTTCATCGCGTGCAGCGTCGGAGAAGCCTGATGCGTGCTGGAATGACAGGCTGAGCCGGTCGATACGTAAATGTCTGCCTCATCGAGCAACCGGAGAATATTCTCGCCTTCGAGGTGTTCAAACGAGATATTCGAGGTATTGGGTAAACGCTTCCCGGGTTCTGCGGTCCCATTAACCAGGGCGTTCGGAATTGTCCGGAGAATCTCTGCCTCCATGCGATCACGCAACCGCTCAACGTCCGGATGCGACTGAGCTGCGAGTTCGCAGGCGGCGCCGAGTCCGACAATGTTTGCCACAGCGGACGTGCCGGCGCGACGCCCGCCTTCCTGACTGCCGCCGATCATTAGTGCGCTGAGCGGCGTTCCGCGCTTTATGTAAAGTGCACCGATCCCCTGTGGTGCATGAAGTTTGTGACCTGACAGCGCAAAGAGATCGACGTGAAGCTTGCTTAAATCGATTGGGACCTTTCCCACTGCTTGAACGCCGTCAACATGAAAAACCGCGCTTGAGTTTTCGTGAACAATTCTTCCAATCGCATCGATGGGAAAAAGCACCCCGGTTTCATTGTTAGCCAGCATCACTGAAACAAGTGATGTATCAGGACGCAAAGCTGCGCGCAGTTCATTAAGATCGAGTTCGCCGTTGCCAGAGACACCAAGCCAGGTGACCTCGTAGCCCTGCGTCTCCAACTTCGCACAGAGATTTCGGACGGCTTCGTGTTCGACGAGCGTGGTGATGATGTGTTTCTTCTCCGGACTTTGTTCAAGTACGCCACGAATAGCCCAATTGTCGGCTTCAGATCCGCACGAAGTGAAGACGATTTCGTTTGGACTGGCTGCGCCGAGCAGATTTGCGACCTGCAGGCGCGCGTGTTCTACAGCCGACTTCATCTTGCGACCAAGCGAATGTGCCGAGGAAGGGTTGCCGTAATTTTCTGTCAGGAACGGCTGCATTGCTGCGAAGACTTCGGGTGCGACGCGAGTGCTTGCGTTGTTATCGAGATAGATCATGAGGATTGTAGGGGTGTCACTCCGTGGACACCCCTCGACTCCTAACTTTTCTGGTGCGATGTCGCAGAAATTTTATCAAGACGAGGGGCGGCCACGGAGTGCTGCCCCTGCAATGTGATCATCAAGAATATCCTCGATGAGCTTATAGCATGAGCCGCAACCAGCGCCGGCTTGGCACACTTGCGTAACTTCAGCGACGGTTCTCAATTGGCCGCGCTGAATCTCAGTCTCTATTCGTTCTTCAGAAATTCCAAAGCACGAGCAGATTAGCGCATCATCCGCTGACCACTCAGCGCGAGCGGCATCACTGTAATTCCTGATCGCGCTGAGCATGGCCTCACGCGCAAGGCCTCCGCAATGCTGTTTGTCCGCCAACGCCGATCCAAGTTGATCGAGCACACTTGGCGACTGCGCGAGCACTGCCGCCTCTGCGGTAGTCTTACTTAGCACTGCACTGGTAAGTACGGAATTGGCTGCTACGAGAAAACTGCAACCAGCGGCTTTGAATTTTGCGTCGACGATCCTGCGCTCGCCATCAACTTTGAGCGTTACTCGCACGACAGCACCGCAAACAAACGAAGCGGCAGTGGCCCGCGCGTCGGCACTCGACACCTCGCCCACATTTTGAGGATGTAAGAAACTCTTTCTAACGATGTCCTCATTCATGACAGTTGTTGCTTGATTTTCCTCAGCTCCGCTGCCTTCCTTGCGGTATGCCTATGGCTTACCGGTAACCTCATTTCCCCAAGGCTACGCCTGGAAAGCATCCCGAGGCACAGCCTCTTTGAAGGGGTTGCGCTTGTCGGTAAGCCATAGGCTTACCGCACCGAATGCGGCAGAGCCGTGGTTCGACAAGCTTGAAACGCTGGGTCATAATCTATCGCACGTTACCAATCGGTCGGCGCATGCTGGCCTAACCTCGCAGAACGACCAATGCGTTGATCTAGAACTTTTCAAAGGGCGAACATCGCCCCTGGTAAAACTTATATGTCACCAGTCACAGAAGCAATCGTACTCGACGCGCTGCGTCAAATAAACGATCCGGACCTTCATAAGGACATCGTTACTCTTGGGTTCATCAAAGATTTGCTGATCGATGGCGGCCACGTCTCTTTTCGCATAGTGCTGACAACTCCAGCGTGCCCCGTCAAAGAACAGATGGAAGACGCTGCCAAACAGCTGGTGGGCGCGATTCCGGGAGTTACCTCCGTCGCCGTGAAGATGGACGCGGAAGTACCAAAAGGACGCGGCCTCGGCGACAAAGTCACCATCGAAGGCGTGCGCAACATCATCGCAGTTTCCTCAGGCAAGGGCGGCGTCGGCAAATCTACCGTCGCGGTGAACGTCGCTGTTTCGCTCGCCCAGGACGGAGCGCGCGTTGGAATCATGGACGCCGATGTTTATGGTCCCAACGTACCGATCATGCTCGGCGCCAGCGATGAGCGGCCTGAAGTTGACGTCAACAAACTAGTCCCGATTGAAGCACATGGCGTGAAAATCATGTCGATGGCTTTTCTGCAGCCCGGCGATAAGCCGATGATCGTTCGCGGCCCGATTCTGCACGGCCTGGTTAAGCAGTTTTTGTCCGATGTGAAGTGGGGCGAGTTGGACTACTTGATAGTGGACATGCCGCCGGGAACTGGAGACGTTCAATTGTCTTTGGCGCAACTCGTCCCGGTTCAGGGAGCGGTTTTAGTTACAACTCCACAGAATGTCTCTGTCGCCGATGTGCGTCGTGCTCTGAGAATGTTCGAGACCGTGGCCGTGCCGGTACTTGGCATTGTTGAGAACATGAGCTACTTCGTCGCGCCTGACACCGGAAATCGCTACAACATCTTTGGCGAAGGTGGCGGGCAGAGACTCGCTGAAACCTACGGAGTTCCGTTTCTAGGAGCCGTGCCAATCGGTATCGAAGTGCGCGAAGGTGGCGATAGCGGTGTTCCAGTCGTCGTCAGTCAGCCAGACTCGCCACAGGCCCTGGCGTTTCGTCATGTTGCGGAAGAGGTGGCGCGGCAGGTCTCAATCGAAGCGATGAAACCTGAACTTGTCGTTTTGGGTAAAGGCCAATAGAATGAAGGCGTTGGTCTTAGTACTTTGGCTTTTGGCCTTCAATGATCGCAGAGAAGAACTTCAAAGACCTAAGTCCAAAGACCCAAGACCAAATCGTTAACTTTATGAAGGAGTACTATTAGTTATGTCAGCATCAACAGCCTCAACCGGAGCGCCCGAAGTCACCCCAGGAGCCCCGACCGTAACCCTGAACGTGACAGAAGCAGCGGCCGGTGAGATCAAGAAGTTCATGGCCAGTGAAGAGGGCCTGCCGGAAACGGCTGGGTTGCGCGTGCGCGTGGTTCCCGGCGGCTGCTCAGGTTTTCAATACAGCCTGAACATTGAAGAAGAGTCGCGCCAGGGAGACTTCATTCTCAACGAGCATGGAGTAACCTTGTTCGTCGATATGTTCAGCGGCCAATATTTGAACGGTGTCGAGATTGATTACGTTTCCGGAGTAATGGGCTCGGGTTTCACCTTCAAGAATCCAAACGCGACCGGCAGTTGCGGTTGCGGTACGTCGTTTACGGCATAGCCGCACAACAGGCGTTCCAGCCTGTCTCGTTTTGCAGGCTCGGCAGTTCTCTCTGGGGACTTCCGGGCCTGTTGTCCTTTCCATCCTTGTATCTGATCTAAATGAAGATCATCCAGGCTACAACTCCTGACGAGATTCAGACTGCTCGTAATCTCTTCCGCGAGTATTCAACGTGGCTCGCAGTCGATCTCTGTTTTCAAAATTTCGAAAAAGAGCTGGCGGAACTGCCGGGCAGTTATGCACCGCCAGGTGGCAGGTTGTTCCTGGCGTTCAATGACGACGTGCAGATCGCCGGCTGTGTCGGTTTGCGATCGCTGGGAGATGATGTCTGCGAAATGAAGCGGCTTTACGTTAGGCCGCATTTCCGCGCTGTTGGACTTGGGCGACAACTGCTGGATCTCATCGTCTCTGAAGCTCGCGAGATTGGTTACCAGAAGATGCGGCTGGATACGCTGCCAGGCAAGATGGATCGGGCCATTACCATGTACCGGCGTCTCGGCTTTCGCGAGATCGATCGCTATTATGACAATCCGAATGCGGAAGCGATGTACATGGAGCTGGATCTTTAAGATTGGCATTTGCAGAGGAAGAGTATTAGCCGCGGATTAACGCGGATGACACGGATCTGAAATTAGAAGTATTGCCGTTTAGCAGATGTCTGTGAGGTCCTGCCGCTGTTAGGTCTCTGTTCATTCAGATCCGTCCAATCCGCGTTCATCCGCGGCTGATACTTCCGCGGCCGGCACTTTTGCCAATCGACATTCCCTCGCTGTTGTGCGAAATTCATCGCGCAATCAAATCTAGAATCATGGAGCTAAATGCATGCCTCAAATCCAGGCTGAAACGGCGACGGGCACTCGAACTTTCGAAGTAGAGTCGGGTAAGAAACTGGTATTAGCGATTGAAGACGCCGGCATCGACATCCTGCACCGTTGCGGTGGCAACGCACGCTGCACAACTTGTCGTGTTGAAGTTCTCGACGGCGATCCGGGTGAAATGGGCGAAGCCGAACGAAATCGACTCGCGGTGGAAACTGATCTCGCCGATCACATCCGTCTCTCCTGCCAGATTCGCGTGAATTCGGATCTAACAGTCCGCGTTGTTAATCAAGCCAGTGTGCGCGGAATGGATGCTGGCCCACGTCCTCTGGATGAATAAGTCGCGCAAAACAGCTTTATTGCATCGCATTTGGTCTGGGTGTAATCTTCGCGCGTAAAACCACAGTAGGACAGACATTCCTGTCTGTCATAAGAAGGCACAACGTTTCACGACACATCAGAAGACAGACAAGAATGTCTGTCCTACTCAACGGAGGAAGGTATGCTAATCGAGTCAACTGTTCATCTCCCCATCAGTATGGCTATGTTTCAGGAGCTTTTTCATCCTCCTGACGCCGCCGCACTCATGCGCATCGCTTTTCGCTGGCTTCATTTCGTTGCCGGCATCACGTGGATTGGGTTGCTCTACTTCTTCAACCTCGTGAACGTGCCCCTGCAAAAGGGCCTCGACGCGGATACCAAGAAAAAGGTCAATCCTGAAATGTTGGGGCGAGCCCTGTGGTACTTCCGTTGGGGAGCCGTAGTCACGGTGTTCTTCGGTCTTGCTTACTTTGCGATGTATATCCTCAAGACCGACGTGAACAACGCGAACACGCTCGGCGGCGGCAACCTGAATGTCTGGTGGATTCTGGGAGCTTGGCTGACTTATCCGATTGTGCTGTTCCTGCTTCAATTCTTGATCATCAAGAAGGTGCCAGGTGTGATCAAAGACGGGCGCGTGTTCGCGGCAGTCATGTTCGTGCTGGTGCTGATT
>JANNON010000113.1:0-2854 GCA_031399105.1 Blastocatellia bacterium
GTCAGCAACGTCGACGACACATCCTTGCAAGGTGTGCTGTCTGTGCTGGACTACAAGACCAAATCTTTTATCAGCTACCCGATTACGATCGGTGGCCGCCGCATTGGCGTGCTCAATCTTACCGACAAAACAGGCGGCGGCAGTTATGACGACATCGACTTGAGCCTGCTCGAAATTCTTGGCCCACAGATGGCGGTAGCACTCGAACGCGCGGAATGGCAGGAACGCGCCAACGAGTTTCAGTTGATGTCGATCACCGATCCGCTGACGAACCTACCGAACCGTAGATATCTCGAAGAGCGTTTGACGGAAGAACTGAACCGGTCGAAACGGTATGACCATCCGATGAGCTTTGTGATGATCGATATCGACGACTTCAAAAGCTACAACGACCTGAACGGCCATCAAGCCGGCGATCTCGCCTTGCAGATCACGGCGCACAATCTTAAGGCGGCTTTACGCTCGGCTGATGTTGCCTCGCGTTACGGCGGTGAAGAGTTTTCCATTCTGCTGCCTCAAACTCCTTTGCACGAAGCAGAAGTGATTGCCGAACGCATTCGCCTTCGCGTCGCCAATGCGACGTACCCGCACGGCAGATCCCAGCCGCTGGGGATGGTGACAATCAGTGTCGGAATCGCGACTTTCACGCGGCACATTGATACGGCAGAAAAGATAATTTCCGCAGCAGACCGCGCACTCTATGCCGCCAAAAGTATGGGCAAGAACCGCATCGAGATCTACCAGGACAATCTGACTTCGCGCGGATGAAAACTGTAACTTGAAGATGAACGGCAGCGAAACAAGAGACAACCACAGACGCATTCTTGGCCGCGTGACTCGAAACGAGTTCGTGGGCCGCGGCGGTGAGCTCGAAAGGATCAGCTCGCATGCGAGCCGTGTGTCTGAGCCTCGCGGCCTGCTGCTGTTGCTCGCGCCAGCGGCTGGAATCTCGGAATTGCTACGTCAGGTTTATGACGATCTGTTCGAACGGCGGGGCGAGATTGTCCCGATCTTCTTCGCTATCCCTCGATCGGAAACAACTCCTGTCAGTACGGCCATTGCCTTTCTCAACACCTTTCTGGCCCAGTACATCGCCTTCCGACGTAACGATCCCTCTCTCTGTCATGCGTCGTTAATGCTGCGCGATCTGCTGAGCTTGGCGCCGCCCTCCGATTACGATTGGATTGAGGACTTGCTGGAAAGCTACGAGCGAGGGCGCTTCACTAATGACGACCAGGCGTTGGTGAGATTCTGTTTCCGCGCCCCTCAACGCGTGCCGCTAGCCAATGGCCGGCCGTATGTGATGCTGGACATAGTTGGTCTGTCCGGCGACCGAGCCACCGAGTACTCACTCGACACAGAGATCATTACCACGCTCGAGCGCGCAAATCATCCTTTCGCACTTGCCGGTCTGAGGCGTCACCTGCTTCACGCCGCGCACGAGGCTGACTGCGCCTTCAACTCGTTCGACATCATCAGACTGGAACAATTAGATGAAAACGAGGCGCGCCAACTAGTCGAGTTTGCGGCGCGACGCCAACAGGTCGAGCTAAACGAGTTGACCCGAGATTTGCTCGTGCAGCAGTTTGACGCGAGCCCCTTGTTCATCTCGATGCTGCTGCAAGCCGCGCGGGAAAAGGGTGTCGGCTTAACGAATTACTTGTCGTGCGAGCAACTGTACGTCGATGAGTTGATGGGTGGACATCTGCATCATTATTTCAGTGATCTGCTCGAGCAGGCAGCGCCGCTACCGGAAACCCGTCGCACCCTGGTTCGCCAACTCGCTGAAGCTGCAATCTCTGATCAGCCGACAGCTTCATTCGAAGCCTGGAGAAAGTTGTTGCGACTCGAAGTTGCGGAGATGAAACATCTGCTCAACGTCCTGCACGTGCATGAATTGATCAACTGGAACGACAGCCTGGTAGAAGCAGGCAAATGCCCAGCGCCCTGGAAAGACTATCTCAAAGTTCGTTTTAGACTGGACGTGCAGAACGAACCGCGGGCGCTAGTAGTAGCTGACGCGATCGCTGAGGCACTGAAACGCGCCCCGCACACAATGGCCCGTCACTATCGCAGCGCGGCCAGACTGCAGTTACGAAGTCTGCTTAGTGAATTCAATTCCCAGCTCGTCCCCAGGGTTCTGTTTCAATACGAACGATTCAAGGAGTCTTATCGAGGTGCATCGCTCGATGAGATGATGAGAACTCTCGATGCAGAGACCGATCTGGTGCGGCTGCCACAAGCGTTTCACTCGGCGACCTGCTCTGCCTTTGGCAAACAGATTGAGGTTGATGATGAGAGCTGCATCGTTGTTCATGCCTTTGAGGGAGCTACTTACTCTGACGCAAATCAGATTACCTGGCTCGCAGCTCAAGTCGATGCGAAGCTGGAGGTTGATCGAGATCTTACAGAGGTGTGGCTCGATCGGCTCGACAGTCTAGCCGCCGAATTCGGTTTCGCTCGGGTTCGGATACTGCTGATTTCAAGTGAAGGGTTTTCAGAAGCAGCGTGTGCCTTGCTCGAGTTGCGTGGCGCTTATGGTGCGAGCCGTCAACAGATGGAACTATTGGCGGCGCGGTTGGGAGAACCGGTTCCGACTCGGCCCACTTCCGGCGAAAACGAGTTTGTAGCCATCTGGCCGATGGGCGGGGATAACGAGTTGCTGGCTGCCAATCTCGTGGAACAGATCGCACGCCGATCCAACTTCAAAACCGAAGCCATCAACCAGATTAAGACCGCAATCGTCGAGGCTTGTATCAACGCGGCCGAGCACAGCCTGAGCCCGGATCGAAAGATTTATCAGCGTTTTCGTGTCGATGATGATAAATTGGTGGTCACTATTTCGAGCCGCGGC
>JANNON010000138.1:0-1680 GCA_031399105.1 Blastocatellia bacterium
CAAATCATCATAGCTGGCCTGCTCGATGCGCCGTGAACTCGATTCGCCGGTGGCGTAGCCGTACAGCAGCAAACGCGTCAGCATCTCAGGATGGTAAGCGGCCAATCCTCGTCCATCCTTACGCTCATAATGCTGATAAATCTCACTGAGGTCGAGTTGAAGGACTACGTCAGCAATGAAGCGCGCAAGGTGATCCTCCGGGAGCCAATCCTGCAAGCTGGGTGGCAGTAAAAACGGCTGATCCAGGGAACACGTACGGAAACGCTTGCTCATGATGCCCACAGTGTAAGCATTCCAGAAACGTTGTCAACCAAAAATGTTCAATCTATCTCCGACAGGCTCATCGTTTGTCTCAATTTAGGGGACAAGTCCAATTTGTCGCCAAAGCTGGTGCGTTGTGAAACTTCGCCAGAATCAGTTTGGCAGCATAGCCTGCAAGGAAGGATCGCCTGCGACAACCGACACCCAAACCGACCTTTGCCCACAATCATCTCGGGAGAAGCCGAGGATCGGCCCGCGGTGCTCGGCAAACTTCAGCGTCCACTCGTGCTCCACGTTGTCAAAGAACCCTTGCATGTTCGCATCGAGCACCTAATTCACCCGCTTAGGGATTCGACGCTGAGCGCATCCAGCCCCTGATGCGGGCTGCGACCAGGACCAAAACCGACATACGAAGCCCCTGAAGTCTATCTCATAAATCTAATTGAGTGTGGTAGCCGTCGCCCTATTGAACAATCTGCTCGTCAAGGGCAACGATATCCAACGATCGCTGGGCTTTGGGAGTGTAGACTCTTCACTAGCAAGGGTCTGGCCCAATAGCTCCATAATGTACACGACATGCAGATCACACGGGCGATCTTTCAATCCGTCCTGATACTCGTGCCACGTCAAACCGTCTACTCGCGGCGCAGCGTGCCGCTTTGATGCGGAGAAGCCATCCCGGAGCAGATCAAAGTTTGAGTGATGTGGTAGGGGGGCCGTAATGTGCGTTGAAGGCTATGACGACTGCCCGCTTGCACAGCAATCGTGCGAACGGCATGGGTGCGCTCGATGCCGCTGCGAGAATAAGCGTCAGAGCTACAACCGCGGCGACTCTCACGCGCGGATTTTTCTCGTTTGGGTCCACACCAACGCCGCGAGAGCGCCGGCGAGCAGGGTCAAAGCCCGAGGCTTAACCTCTTCAAACTCTCGCAAAGTTGCTGGATTGATGAACTTTATCTAAATACCGTAGACGGATAGGGAAATAGGGAACGAGGAACGCATCAGGGATCCGGAACCTCGTGAGTGGTCGAAAATGTGATTCCTAACATGGTTCACGCTCTCACGCTCAACACCTATCGTTCCTTCGCCGGTCGCTTCTGCGGCGCGCGCTCCAGCGACTTCGCGCGGGCGGCCTGACTGACCGCGCGCTGGTAGGCTCCGAGCCAACCTGCCCAACCTTCGCCAGTTGGCAAGAGCCCACGACCGGCGGACCGGTGCGCGGCATCGGAGAGGAATGCCTTGTTCTTCAACACGCTGTTTGCGTCACCCCTATCCTCGATCTCCAGCACGGGCTGGCCATTGACGAACTGGCGACGTAAACGGACGAAGTTGTTCACGCGCATCTTGCCCTGGCCGCGCGCATCCTCCATCTCCGGCGTGTAGTACAGCAGATGCACCTGGGCGTCGGTTCCCTCCAGC
>JANNON010000216.1:0-4012 GCA_031399105.1 Blastocatellia bacterium
CCACGGCAGGTGGCCCGCTGCAACGTGAAAGAGCACAAGGTAGGCGAGCGCGAAACAGATCGCCGCGGGCAGATGCGCAATTGGTAGTCTCAAGAGAATTGCGAGCGCGGTGAAGACTGCAAAGTTGAAGAGCGCTGCCGGAACAATGCTCGCCGGATTGGGCCAGGCCAGTATAATCCCGGAAACCACGATCGCGGTTCCCAGCAGGGCCAGACTGGCGCCGACTGTTCTTGCGGCCACCAATTCCCTACTAGTGACACGGCGCCAAAGGAGCATTCCGGTTGCGAGCAAAGGAAACCCACCAAAGCTTACGAGCGGCGCAAGATAAGTCATCGTCAACCATACCGGTCCGCCTTTGTATAGCAAGAGAGCAAACGGCAGCACTGCCGCGAAAGTAAGCGCACCTACGGTAATAAAGATCGCAATCGTCTCGTCTTCCGTGATCTCGCCGTCAGCCAGCGATCGCTTCAACATCCAAAGGCTCGCAGTCACATAACAAGCGAGCGGAAATAGTCCGAGTGCGAAAAGTAATGCGGGTTCAAGTTCGGGAGAAGCAAAATGACGGACCAGCAATTGACCGATCGAAGAACCGAGGACACCGGCAACGAGTAGATGTGGCCAATCAGGTGTCAACACCTTCCCGGCAAAATAGACCAGGCAGAGAAAGACCGCTGGGGCGATTAACTCACTCCCCAACATCAAACCGCTTTGCGCTTCAACGCTACTGGAGACGGCGGCGATGGCCAGGAAGTTTAGCGGGACGAGCAGTGTTGCCGTGGTCAAAATTCCGCGACTGGTGGTTGGCAACTTCCAACGATGCTCAGTGTACAAACCAATTCCAAACAGCGCGGCCGTGACAGTGGTAAAGATCAGAAACTTCAGGACGGGAATCTGCGCGATCTCGGACCAGAGACTGACAACGAGCGCTGTTGAGCAACCAATGATCAGCAACCCGCCGATAATCTCTCCCCAACGGATGTTGCTCTCTTCGAGGAATGTGTTGAGAACTTCGGAGAATGACCGTCGCGGTGGCGCGGGCTCAGCCGGACAATAAGAAGATCGGGCATCGCGCTCGTCCGGTTCCGCTTCGGTGAAGAATGTCGGAACTGGTTCGATAACAATGCTGTCATCTCCAACGAGCAGGGCGCCAGCCACAACTGACGGCGATGATTTGAACGGATCATCGGTCGCCGCTGGTTGCGTAACGGATACAGGCGCGACATTCGGCGTCGCGCGTCGGCTATCGGTCGCGCCAGTGGTCGAGGTCGTTCTCGATTCACCAGTCAGTCTTTCCCTCTCGGCCGCAATCTCTTGCTTAAGCCTGGTGTAAGCTGCCCCGCCAAGTTGTCCGGTACGATTGAACCTCTCTAGCTGGCGTTCGGTCGCAGCAAGATCCTTCAGCAACTCGCCGACAATCGCTGACGGCTTTATCGAACCGCAGAAAGTACAAAACGCGGAATTGAGCGGAATCTCGCTCCTGCAGTTTTGACACGACCGATTCGGTGAAGGTGTGCTGGCGGGACTTGGCTTTCCTTTCCGGAGGGCGTGCTTAAATCCCCAGATGATTGCGAACCAGAATGCATAGGCCATGAAACTCATGACCAGCAGAACCGCTAGTACAATGAAAAGGATTACGAGGTCCACGGGAGTCGTGTCTGCTCAGCGTCTGGCCGGTTGAAGTTCTGGGCCGCGCATTGGCCGGGAATGAAGAAGTGCGCGGAAAGGTGAAAGCTGGTAATCATCGAGGCTGCGATTATAATCCCGAACACCGTATAACGTTGGTCAGATTGTAGGGGTGTCCCTCCATGGGCACCCATGTGAGGGATGAAGGAGAAGGATGGGGGAGGAAGTTAGTCGTAAGATCCATTGGCATTTGCCGGCGACAAATCAATACTGATTCTTGATTTCGGCCTTCAGCCTGCAGCCTTCAGGAACGGGTGCCCACGGAGGGACACCCCTACAAAGTGAGCTGATGAATCTCTTCGATGCCATCTTTGCTTCAGGACTCGCTCGAGTTTCTCGCGGCGTTCATCTCAACGTGCTCCAGCGGGGCTGCGCGTGTGCTTTTGTCAACGCGGACGCGGTAGAATCTGACTCGTCAATTATTGAGGAACAATTGCGCGAGTTGATGAAAGGCTTGTTGCCGCGTTTCAAGCAGCCACGAAAATGCATTTTTGTAGGAGAATTGCCCTACACGGCAACGGAAAAGATCCAGCGCTTTAAGCTGCGGCAACGACTGAGGCAGAGTTTTGAGTTTCAAGTTCTACGGTTGCCATTTCGTGGTTAAGCCCCGGGCATTTACCAGGCAGCCGGCGGCGGAAGAACTCGAAACTCGAAACTTTTTTATGAACAGCATCCAGGAAACGTTCGCACCCGAATTGAAGTGTTTTGGCTGTGGTCCAGCCAACCAACAAGGCTTACACGTTCGCAGTTTCCCAAATGGCGAAGAAGTGATCGCTGAATGGCAGCCGCGACCGGAGTATGAAGCCTTCCCCGGCATGTTGAGTGGCGGCATCATCGGCACGCTGCTCGACTGCCATTGCAACTGGACAGCCGCACACTTCCTGATGAAGCGTTCCAATCTCGAGAAGCCACCATGCACGGTGACGGCGGAATACACCATCAAACTTTTTCGACCAACGCCGAGCGACAAACCCATTCGCATGGTGGCGCGCGTAGTCGAGTCAACAGACGATCGCGCGATCGTCGAGGGCGAGTTGCTGGCCCATGACAAAGTAACCGCAACCTGCCGCGGAACCTTCGTCGCGGTAAAGGAAGGACATCCCGCTTATCATCGCTGGTAAGGGAAGATGCTGGATGTCAGATGTTGGATGTTAGTGAATCCTTCATCTAGACTCCCTTCTGACATCTAACATCCAGCATCTAGCCACTATTCCTATGATTCATCGCCCGCGAAGACTGAGACGAAGTGAAGCATTGCGAGCGCTTGTTCGCGAGACCAGGCTAAGACCCGAGGATTTCGTCTTGCCACTCTTCGCTTGCCCCGGAACTAACGTGCGCAAAGAGATCTCCTCAATGCCTGGCGTGCATAACCTCTCAGTTGACGAGATCGCGAATGAGGCAGCGGCAGCTTTCGACATGGGCGTGCGCAGCGTAATTCTCTTTGGCTTACCGGAATCAAAAGACGAGCTCGCCTCCGGCGCCTACGCGGAAAACGGCATGGTGCAACAAGCGGTGAAAGCCATTCGACGTGCTGCCCCCGAGCTCGTCGTCATGACGGATACTTGTCTTTGCGAGTACACGTCGCACGGACATTGTGGTGTGGTTCGTGACGGCGAGGTCCTGAATGACGAGTCACTCGTAGTGTTGGCGCGCACGGCGCTCAGTCAGGCGGAAGCTGGAGCCGATGTTGTGGCGCCCTCGGCAATGATGGATGGTCAGGTCGGTGCGATTCGCGAGACGTTGGACGACGCCGGTTTTGAGAGTGTCGCGATCATGTCTTACGCCGTGAAATACGCGTCGGCTTTCTACGGTCCATTCCGAGAAGCTGCGGAGAGCACTCCGGCGTTTGGTGATCGACGCGCATATCAAATGGACGCGGCTAATGCGCGCGAGGCTTTGCGTGAAGCTGAACTCGACTATTCGGAAGGCGCGGACATGTTGATGGTGAAACCCGCTACGGTTTATCTAGACATTCTGAAAGCGGTGCGCGATCGCTTTGACTTGCCGCTCGCTGCTTATCACGTCTCTGGTGAGTACGCGATGCTAAAGGCGGCGGCGCGAAACGGCTGGATTGATGAGGAGCGCGCGATGATGGAGACGTTGACCAGTATCAAACGCGCCGGCGCCGACATCATTCTTACATACTACGCACGCGAAGCAGTGCGGTTGTTGTAGTAGTCAGACCACCAGGAAAAACCTATCCACAGATTACCCAGATGACACAGATTACAAACCATAAGAACTGGTTGGCTTATCCGTAACAAGTACTCGTGGGTCTTATTCTGCCGCATGCCTAACTGCTTAATCTGTGTCATCTGTGTAATCTGTG
>JANNON010000225.1:0-1602 GCA_031399105.1 Blastocatellia bacterium
GAGCACTTCGGGCGCGCGCACCGGAAGCTCATGGTGAAAGCGCACGGCTGACGGGTAGAACTGCCGCAATGCGAGGGGATCTTTTAAGTAATCGAGAAAAAGCTTTGACTGGTGAGGAACCCGGTCGAAAGGAAGTGACTCAACTCGCAGTCCGGCTTCTTCAGGCGTGCTGTAACAAGCAGATTCGATAGCGCTCACGTTAAGGCTCCTGCGAAGCCGATTGGATCCGGGTTCTCGGTTGATTTGCGAGTGCTGATATTGACTTCATCGAGCAGCATTGCGATCTCTCGCTTCGCTTCCGCTGCGGGCGATTTCAGGGGCGCGCGAACTGCGCCACCGTTGAAACCGATAATATCCATCGCCGCTTTCAATCCGCCGATACCGTAGCGCTTCGTCACAGCGAGTGCAAGCGGAGTGAGTTTCTCCTGTAGTAACCGCGCACCGTCGCGATCTCCACTATGAAACTTCGCAAAAATCTGCAGACAGGATTCGGGGGCTACACACCCAACCGCGAGGATTGCGCCACAGGCTCCAGCTTCCAGCGCGTCTAAAAAGACCGTGCCATTGCCCGTGAGAACAGCGAAATCCGGCGTCACCTGTTTCACCGTTTCAGTGAAACGAGCAATGTCGTTCGAACTGTCTTTGATGCCGATGATGTTTGGATGTTCGCTCAGCCGCGCTGTCGTCGCGGGCTCAATCACGACTCCGGTGAGATCAGGCATGCTGTAGAGAATGACGGGAACAGGCGAAGCTTCCGCGACAGCGGTGTAGTGTTCGAGGAGTGCGTCCGGCGTGATCGCTGATTTGTAGAACGATGGGGTCAAGACGAGCACTGCATCCGCTCCGGCAGTTGCGGCCCGCTTCACTTCGTTGATTGTGTGGAAGGTACTTTGCTGACCCGCGCCGACGATGAAGGACATGCTGCTCGGCACTTCCGCGCGCGCAGCTTCGATCACTTCGAGGTATTCACGCTCATCGAGATTCACCCGCTCGCCCGTGGAGCCAAGCGCAACGTAGCCGCCAACGTGCGTTGAATTCCATCGACGCAGATTGGCAGATAGAGCTACCGAATCCAGCCTCTCATTAACTCTGAAAGGGGTTGTAAAAGGAAGGAATACGCCTCGCAGATTCAAGCTCCGCGAGGCGTTTGTCACTTCAGGATCGTTGTCCGTATGTTGCACCAAACTGACAGCATTATAGCGATGCCATTTAAGGACCGGCAACGCAAGATGACGCTGCGTTCATCGCCGAGCACGCAGACTATCCAAAGACTAGCCCTTTACCGCGGTTCATTGCATACCGAAACCAACGCCCTGCCGTGTCTATTCTGCCGGCAATTGATCGGGAGGGGCAGGCAGGTCCTCCGTGGGCGACCGAGACGGTTCCGTATTAGTGCCATCTCCTGCAGACTCCGTCTCTTGCTGTTCAGGGATCTTGAAGCCAAGGTACGTTGCTCCGCTGATGCCCAACAACGCCAGGAGCGTAGCACTAAAGACCGGCATCGCTAATCGGTTATAGACCCCGTGTAAAAAGATAATTCCCAGGACGATCGTCCAGACGAATATCTGGAATCGATGAAAGCTGTAGCCGTGAGCATCTGTT
>JANNON010000226.1:0-5667 GCA_031399105.1 Blastocatellia bacterium
CATAAGGAGCTTTCCAAAGAAGGTTATCGCCAGCGGGCGACCACTTCTCAGGCAGACGTGTCTCTTTCGAGATGCCGTCGCGATTTGGACCACGCCATTCCGCCCAATCCTGAGCAACCACCGATGAAGGCAACAGCAACACAATCGCCAAATACGAATAAATGGAAGGAAGTTTAGTCATTTTGGATGTCCGTCAAACCTCTTGAAAGAGAGGTGTCGAAAAGATATAAGATGCGATTGAAACACCGTAAGCATTGCAACCTTAAGGATGTTTGATACGTACATTCGCGTTGCAGTGATTCAATTTTTTCCCAGCACTCAAGAAGCTAACTTACTGAATCTACCATCTACAGTTTGAACTCCAAAAGCGCGGAGGGGTTTCATGACCTTCAGAAAGCTCGATCTTCTTCTGTTAACTCTGCTTTTCACCTCGACGAATGTCGTGGCGGGAGCCCCGCCATCAGGGCGGGCGCTGCGCGTTAACGAAGCACCGCGGGCTGCTGCACCGGACACTGTGCAACAACCGGCTGCGCCCCAGAATGCAAAACAGGAACTCAACGATCAGCTCTTCGAAGCAGCACGCAAGGGCGACGCGGCTGCGGTTACGGCCCTGCTCGACAAGGGTGCTGATGTCAACGCGAAGTTTCGCTACGGCACCACGGCTCTTTTCAAAGCATCGGAGCGGGGAAATGTAGACGTTGTAAAAGTACTCATCGCTCGCGGCGCTGATGTAACGGTGAAAGACACTTTCTACGGCGCCACTGCGATGACGTGGGCGCTCGATAACGATCGAATCGAAGTAGTGCGCGCTCTACTTGATAAAGACGGGTCAAGTGTTAATGAGGTTTTGATGACGGGTGCCCGGGAAGGCAAAGTTGACCTGGTGCGCGCCGCGCTCGATAAGGGTGGGGTAAAGCCGGAAACGCTGACCGGAGCGCTGGCTCTGACGATGAGCGATAAAGAGAAAGCTGCTATTGCCGATCTACTGAAAAAAGCCGGCGCCGTGCCGCCGCTCGAGTTGGACGCCGCGACTTTGCAAGCTTATACAGGTAACTACAAGCCTGAGACGGGCGCGGAAATCACGTTCACAGTTCAGGAAGGAAAACTGTTTGCTATGCCGACTGGGGGGCGCCCCTTCGCGATGATGGCGCTCGACAAACTGACATTTAAACCAATTGCATTCGATGGCATCGTCGTAACCTTCACTGCTGAAGGCGAAAAGATTACTGCCTTCACTCTGAAGCAGGGCGCAAACACCACGGTGTTCAAAAGAGTCACAGAGTCGAAGCCTTAGGTGGCCGCGAGTTAGAGTTTTGGTTAAAGCAACGTGCACTATCAAACCGGCTGAGCCGTCGGATGTGAGGAAGTGGCTATGCCCTTCCGCGTGGCTAGGACAGACATCGGGCTACGCCCCACGATTTTTAAGTTGGGGCCCGGCCCCGAGGATAAATTACCAAGACTTGGGCGGGGCATAGCCACCGCCTCACACCCGGCGGCATAGCCGTTACGACGGGGCTGGTTCTATCGATGTTGATTAGAATGACCAGCATCGATTACGCGCAGCTTATCTCCGCAGTCTGGACACTGAGGATCAAGATGAAACGCAAATTATTTTCTTTACTCTCACTCTGCTTCGTCGCCGTAACTGCGTCCGCGCAAAACTGGCCGCAGTTTCGCGGTCCGCGCGCGGCCGGCGTTGTCGAAGGTGGAACCGCCGCGGTCAATTGGAATGTAGAGAAAGCACAGAACGTCCGCTGGAAGACCGAAATTCCCGGGCTCGGACATTCAAGTCCCGTTGTTTGGGGAAACAAGATCTTCATCACGACTGCTGTGACCAGCGGCCCGAAAGACGAAACGCGATTTGGGCTTTACGGCGACGTCGCACCGGTCAAGGATGATCCAAAACATACCTGGAAAGTTTATGCACTCGATAAGCAGACCGGAAAGATTCTTTGGGAACAAGTCGCATACGAAGGTGTGCCTAAGGTCAAGAGACACCCAAAATCGACGCACTCTGACTCTACTCCGGTAACGGATGGGAAATATCTGGTTGCTCTTTTCGGTTCCCACGGACTTTACGCATACGACTTAAAGGGAAAGCTTCTGTGGAAACAGGACCTGGGGGTCCTCGATGCTGGCTGGTTCTATGATGCTGACTATCAATGGGAGCACGGAAGCTCGCCGATCATCTATCGCGATCTCGTCATCGTTCAGGCAGACGTGCAGAAGGATTCATTCATCGCGGCTTACAGTTTGAAGAATGGGAAACTGGTTTGGAAAACGCCACGTGAGGAGATTTCATCCTGGGGCACACCGACAGTGTATGAGGGTCCGACGCGTGCAGAGCTGATAACCAATGGATCGAAAGCCATCCGCGGTTACGATCCTGCCACTGGCAAAGAGTTGTGGCGATTGACGCCAAACTCTGAGGTCACCACACCGACTCCTTTTGTGGCCCACGATCTGATTTTCGTGACCAGCGGCTACGCCCCGATTCAACCGATCTATGCGATCAAACCTGGCGCTACGGGCGACATTTCTCTGAAGGACGGTAAAGACTCCAACGCTTTCATAGCCTGGAGCAAACAACGGGGTGGGCCGTACATGCCGACGCCGGTTGCTTACGGAGATCATCTATACACTTGTTCAAACCAGGGGGTCCTAACCGCCTACAACGCCAAAACGGGCGAGCGCATTTATCAGGAGAGACTGGGCGGAAAGGGCGGCGCTTTTACTGCTTCGCCGGTCGCTTCCGATGGGAAGATTTTTCTATCGAGCGAAGACGGTGATGTGTTCGTTGTTAAGGCCGGCGCCAAGTATGAACTGCTCGCTACAAATCCGGTCGGCGAAGTGATGATGGCGACACCGGCGATCTCGGATGGACTCCTGATCGTTCGCGGACTGAAACACGTCTTCGCATTCGGCGAAGCGGGTGCCGGCAAGACGGCACGGATTAAATAGCCGGCGTTCTGCGAGTCTTACCGTTCGTTTAATCGGATTCCGGTAAGCCTGAGGCTTACGGCATAGAATGCGGCAGAGCCGCTAATCCCATCTTCGATTTTTTGCTTAAACGCCTTCAAAGGAAACTCAACATGAAAATAATTGGCCGTATCCTAATCGCAATCGCACTTTTCGCTTCCACGCTTCCACTTCTTACTTCATCCACCAACGCTGCCGGCGGTTCGAATTGGCCACAATGGCGCGGGCCCGATGGTCAGGGAGTCTCGAACGAGAAGAACCTTCCCGCATCCTGGACTCCCACCACGAACATTAAATGGAAGACTGCAATCGAAGGCCGAGGTCACTCGTCGCCAATCGTTTGGGGCAAGAAGATTTTTCTTACGACTTCACTCGATGGAGAAAAGATCGAGGGCCGGAAACCCGGCGTTACACACAAAATGTCCGATGGTTCAGACTTTGTGCATCCGGATGCGTGGGGCGCCGATCTGAGACACACTTTCAAAGTCATCTGCATCGACGGCACCACCGGAAAGATGGTTTGGGAACGCGTCGCCTATGAAGGCCCGGTCCAGGACAGCGCCCATAAGAAAGCCAGCTTTGCTTCGTCTACCCCCGCAACTGATGGCAAGTATGTCTTCGCGTTCTTCGGCAGCGAGGGTCTGTATGCGTATGACGTCAACGGAAAGCAATTGTGGAAACAGGATCTCGGTACTCTGGGAACGGCGAGTGTCGGTTACGGCGTTTCCCCTATTCTTTATAAGAACCTCGTGATCATGTTGTGTGACGACAGTGGCGGCAAATCTTTCATCGCTGCGTTTGATAAGAAGACCGGCAAAGAAGCGTGGCGAGTGGCGCGCAAAACGGACATCACCTGGAGCACGCCAGTACTGGTGCAGACCGGGAGCCGCACCGAAGTAGTTACCGCTGCTGCCGAGGCGATTATCGCGTACGATCCGATGACCGGTAAGGAACTCTGGCGGCACAAGGGATTGGCAAGCAACGCAGTTCCCTCTCCAGTGGTCTCAAACGATCTTGTCGTAATAACTTCCGGATACCCGGCGAAGATCGCCCTGGCGTTAAAAGCCGGCGGCACAGGAGACGTTACCGGCAGCCCGCAACTGCTTTGGTCTTACAACAAGGGAACGGCTTACGTTCCTTCGCCGATTCTCTATGGTGAGTATGTTTACCTGATGACGGGCAATGGTTCGATTACGTGCCTTGATACCAAGACTGGCAAGATGCAATACGAGGGCGCACGCGTGCCAAAGTCGACGACGTTCACAGCATCGCCAGTCGCTTTTGAGGGAAAGATATTGCTGACGAGCGAGGATGGTGAGACGTTTATTCTGAAAGCGGGCCCGAAGCATGAGGTGCTGGCGACGAATTCAGTGGGCGAACCCGTTTACGCCTCTCCCGCGATCGCTGATGGACTGATCTTCATTCGCGGTGCGAAACATCTCTACGCCATCGGGAACTAGAGGGAAGTAGACAACAAAAGTACCCTCGCGGCTCTGCCGCCTTCCGTGCGGTAAGCCTCTGGCCTACCGCACGATTCATTTCGGTGAGAGGCTCTGCCTAACGAAGCATCGTCCAAGGCGTAGCCACTCGACACTTCTGCGCGAAACGGTAAGCCATAGGCTTACCGCAAGGAAAGCGGCAGAGCCGGGAGCAATTCCTACCGGGGGAACTTAATTAGGAGTTCTTACGTCTAACTTATCTCAATTGATTGTAATTGTCCGAGTCGCAGGATCGTTATGAGGTTAAGACTGTCATAATAGCCGTAACCTGAGACTTGAGACCTGAGACTTGAGACCAGCTTTTAGCAAGGAGAAATCGTGATGTTCGAACCCAGAAAGCCAGGATCCGGATCAAATTATCGATTGATGACAATGGTGGCGGTTGCCGTCCTGGTTTTGGTCGCTGGTGGGTTCTTTGCGATCCGCCGATGGCAGCGTTCTGGTTCGAACGAAGCGCACTATTCAGCGCTTGATCAGCAGATCGCTCAGCAGCAAAACCAACCGGCGGCAGCCACAAACACCGCTTCACCAACAACACCGGCGGCAGGCGCATCACCTGCGACAAACGTTCCAGCGACAACAACTTCGGAAACTGCTGCGGCGCACGCGACGCGAAACTACTGGACAGACTTCCGCGGCCCCAATCGCGACGGTCGCTACGACGAAATGGCAGTTTCCACGTCCTGGCCCAGCAGCGGTCTGACCCCCGTGTGGAAAAAGTTAATCGGATTGGGCTACTCGTCCTTTACGGTCGCGGATGGTCGCGCTTACACAATCGAGCAGCGCCGGCGTCAGGAAGTGGCAACCGCATACGACGTCGAAACCGGACGTGAGATCTGGGCACAAGCCTGGAACGCTGAATTTACCGATTCGACGGGCGATGGTCCACGCGCTACTCCAACCTGGGACAATGGCCGAGTTTACGCGTTGGGCGCGACCGGTGAACTCCGGTGTCTTGATGCGAAGACCGGTGCGGTGATTTGGGGCAAGAACATCCTCCGCGAGAATGGTGCAGATAATCTGCCCTGGGCCATGGCTGCGTCCCCGTTGATCGTTGACGACAAGGTCATCGTGCTTCCTGGAGGCACTTCAGGAAACTCAGTAGTGGCTTATAACAAAAACACCGGCGCGCTTGTTTGGAAGGCGCTTAACGATCGCCAGGGTTATGTGTCGCCAATGCTGGCCACGC
>JANNON010000247.1:0-5430 GCA_031399105.1 Blastocatellia bacterium
GTTGCGACGATGCGGCCGGCGACATCGTCCTGCACCGCAAAAATCGTCGAAGTCTGGAGGTCCCGATTGTAAGTCTCAGACCATAGCTGTGCTCCATTCTCGGTGTCGACGAGTTGGGCGCTCACGCGAATGGTTGAACCACCCTTGCGGATGCTTCCTTCCAGCACGTAGCGCGTGCCGAGTTTGGCGCCGTGTGAACCTTCGTTTTCAATCTCTCCACTGAGGCGCATCGCTGAGGTAGTCGTGACGACCGACAGATACCGAAACCGCGAAAGGCCGGTGGCGATCTCCTCTGTTAACCCGTCGGCAAGTGTCTCGACAGCCGGGTCGGTATCGCGAACCTTGAAAGGCAGGACCGCAATCCTGAATCCTTCACCTGAGCGCTTTGCTTTTGGTCTGTCAGCAGCGACGCGGAAGGGAAGGGTGTTGCTACTTCCGTATTTCTCAATCTCCTGCAACGCTTGCGCCACTTCGCTTGCGGTAGGTCGCTGGCTGGCGTCCTTCTCGAGCATCCGCAAAATCAGATCATCAAGTGCGGCCGGCAGGTGAGATTTGATACTCGTCATCGACGGCGGTACTTGCGAAGTGATTGCGTGCAAGTAACCAATCATCGTTTCGGATTTGAATGGATGACTGCCCGTGGCCAGCTCATAAAAAACAATCCCCAGCGAGAAGACATCTGAAGCACTTCCGACTGTCTGCCCACTTGCTTGTTCCGGTGACATGTATGCGAGCGTGCCCATCACCGTGCCTGGTGTTGTTTCTTGCGCCAGCGTAGCCGCTTCAGGATCACTTGAAGTATTTGCGAGCAGACGCGCCAGACCGAAATCCAGCATCTTCACGTAGCCGTCGTCACGCACCATGATGTTGTCGGGCTTAATATCGCGGTGCGTAATGCCGGCAAAATGCGCAGCGCTCAGACCTCTTGCCATCTGCGCACCGAGAGTGAACAGAGTCTCGAGTGAATTGTCTTTTGCGATGACTGAACGCAACGTGCTACCGGCAACAAACTCCATCACTATGAAGCGACCGGCTTCACACTCGCCGATGTCGTGAACGGAGATGATATTTGGGTGATTGAGTGCGGATGCGGCTTTCGCTTCCTGTGTGAAGCGGCGCACTCGTTCCGAGTCTGCGGTGAATTCAGCGGGCAGAAGTTTCAATGCGACCTTGCGACCGAGTCTCGTGTCTTCGGCTAACCACACCTCACCCATCCCGCCTTCGCCAATCTTGGAGACGATGCGGTAATGCGAAAATATGGTGTCTGGGCGGAGTCCGTTGTTCTGATTCAAATTAATTTAGAGCAACGTTTCATTCTTGCTAACCGATATTATCCAATTCGATAGACGCACGCGATGATGTTGCTGCTGCAGGTACGTGTCATTCACCCCAACCTGAAGGTTGGGGTGACTGAGACGAAAGCCTCGTAACGATGGCCCGACTTTTGTGCAAAGCTGTCAATCCTGCATGCTCAGAACCGTGCGACCCACTCGCATTAGTCGTTCGCAAATCTTAGGCTTCCAGTTGACGACGGTAATCGTCGCTATCAAAGTGACCGCGCGAATTAGCGATGAGTCCGGTGCTGCCGAGTTCCCAGATTTCGAATCCACTGATTCGCACATGTCGGCCTGTCCCGCCCGGGCCTGTGTTGGTACCGGTCAGAGTCCAGTGAAAGAAGGCGGCGTCATCCTCCACGCGCAGGTCATCCATTACGACCTGCATGTCGGGAAACGCAGTCATGAAACCCTGGGCCACGTGGGTGATTGCTTCACGACCGACAGCAGGTGCGTCTTCATTGACGCTTAACGAGCCATTCTCGTCATAAAAGGCGGCGACACTGGCAGCGTTCTGGCTACACCATGCTGCAGCGTACGCTTCAGCTAACTGGCGAATCGACTGCTCCTCAGGCATCTGAATTCTTGACCTCCTATTGGCAGCAGTCTCGACTTGCCTCTATTACTTGCAAGGTTTTTTGACATCAATAGCCAAGGCATGCGCTTCGGTTTTTCCAATGTTCTCAATGGCGTGTGTTACTGGATTGCGCCAATGAGCTTCTCCGGCGCCGCCAGCGCTCTCTTCAGTTCGACCATCGGGGTAAGTTGTTCTCAAGTTGGCATCGCCGAAGATGTACAGGAGTCCGGGCGTATGCGTATGCATCGGCTCTTTTTCGCCCGGTTTGAGGCGGTATTCGAGTACTCGTACCTGGTCGTTTTCCAGCAGGACTTTGTAATACTGGGGCGACTGCTTTGCGGGATCCTGTGACGGAGTCTTTCCCGCTGAAATCGCAAACGACACGGTTGCCAGCAAAGCGCCGATTGCCATGCCGGCGATTAAATGAATTCCTCGCTTCATAAGGTAGGCCTCTCTTCTTTGCTAAACGTTTACCAAGCTTGCAATCTTCGTTTCACGATGCTTCTTAGGGCAGTGAAGTCAGTACCGAAACGCGCGTCGGGTCTGTAGGTAATCAAAGTCTCCGATGGGTTAACCAACACCCGATGCTACCGCGTTTCGGTACTGACTTCATTGCCACTGGAGAGTGGAATTCATTCGGGCAGATTCAGCCGTTTCAGCATCTCTTTAAAGCGCGAGTCGTCGCGGAGTGGATCCCAAAACGCGTCCACCTTTAACCGATGCAAATAGAAGTCGCGTTCTGAAAAAGCATTTTCGAGTTCGGCGAAAGCTTTATCCTTGTCGCCGAGTGCGGCATGGATACTGGCAACCCAGTAAGAGATCACATACTGCGTCTTGGCGATCTCCTTGAATCTCTTGATGATTTCATCTGCGTCATTGCGTCGACCCGACTTTGCGTACGCGTAGCCCATAGAATGAAGAACAAATTGATTCGCAGGATCCGTTTGCAGTGCCTTCTCATTTATCGCAATGGCCTCCGCGTACATTCCTTTTCCGATGTAGGCGTTACTTACGTTCCAGCGTGCCGTAACAAAATTCGTATCGAGTTCATAAGTCTTTTTACCTTGCTCTAACGACTGGTCATATCGCCGGGCAGAGAAATAAGCCCATGAAAGATTTCCACCCATATTCAAATCAAGCGGTTCGATTTCCAGTGCCTTCTTTATCTCCGCAATTGCCTCATCCGATCGTCCCATCGGTGCAAGATAGATTTGTCCATATCGAAAATGTGCGGGGGAGTTGTTTGGATCGAGCTCGATCCCGCGTTTAAATTCGCGTTCAGCTTCTTCCCAATTCCAGTCGTAAATCGCGAAAGAATATGCCAAAAAGGTATGGCCTTCGGCGAGTGTCGGATCGATCACTAACGCACGCTTCGCCGCCGCCTTAGCTTGCGGAATAGCCTCCTTCGGCGAGAGATAGGGATACGCCGGCATGCTTACGTACGATTCGGCAATCCTTGCATACGCGAGGGCAAAGTTCGGGTCGAGTTTTATCGCGTGTTGGAAAGAATCGATTCCACGTTGGATGTCGTCTTTTGTTCGCTTGGAAAAGTGGAAGCGGCCTCTCATGTAGAGTTGATAGGCTTCGTTGCTGTCCGTATAGCGTTTGGTGATTCCTTTTGCATCGGTGCCTGACAGTTTGAGTTCCAGCTTTTGAGCGATGGTCGTGGCGATCTCACGCTGAGTTGCCAGGAGATCCGACATCTTCCGGTCGTATTGTTCGGCCCAGATTATTTTTTTGGTTCGCGCATCAACCAGTTCGACACTTATCGTTAGGTCGTCGCCGCGCTGAGAAACACGACCGGACATCACCGCGTCAACCTCGAGTTCATTGGCGATCTGCGCTATGTCTAAGTCCTTTCCTTTGTATCTCATGATGGAACTCGTGGGACTGACCTTCAGCTTCGGCAGCTGCGACAGACGATAGATCAACGACTCTGCCAAGCCGTCCGAAAGATAATCCGTATCTGCGTCTGAACTCTTGTTTTGAAACGGCAGCACCGCAATTGAGTCGATGGCTACTTCGCCCTTGCCCGCGCGCAGGTAGTAGCCGAAAAGCGCCAGGGCGCCAAGGGAGATCACCAGTGCGATCGCGACGGCGAGTTTGTGACGCTTGAGCCCTTGCGCGACAAACTCAGCGCTCGTGAGCGCCGGTGGGATGGATTCGGATACTGCTGCAGTCGAACTTAATGTTGAGCGATTATCAGTGTTCGCCACAGTGGCCGTTCTGGTGAGCGGCGGCACGGTGGTGTCTATGTCGGCGGCGGTCTCCAATTCACGCCTCAACTCCTTCAATTCAATCGCGACTTCCTTAATGCTTTGATATCGCTCGTCTTTGTCTTTCGCCAGACAGCGACGAATGATGCGTTGCAACTCGGCGGGTGCCGCCGGGTTAAGGTCCTTAATTTGAGGCGCCGGTTCATAGATCAAACTGTGTAACGACTTGACGATCGAATCACCTTCAAACGGCTTTTTCCCGGTTGCGGCTTCAAACAAGATGCAGCCAAACGAGAAGATGTCAGAACGCTGATCGATCTCTTTAGTCTTTCCCTGTGCCTGCTCCGGCGACATGTAGCCGACCGTGCCCATGATGAGACCTGGAGACGTACCGACGGGGAGAGGGGGAGACCCGGGGACAGGGAGACGCGGGGAGGCGGCTATCAAAGTTTGCCCTTCATCTCCATCTCGCCGTGTCGCCCCGTTTTCGCGTCCCCGCGTCTCCGCTTCTTCGTGTCCCTCGACCAGTTTAGCCAGACCGAAATCGAGAATCTTTGCGTGCCCGTCCCCGGTCACCATGATGTTGTCTGGTTTTAGATCCCGATGGACGATGCCGGCAGCGTGTGCCTTAGCGAGCCCGTCGGCTACGTGTTGCAGGTATCGCAACACCTTCCGCAGGCTAGTTTTCTCGCGATGCATCTTTTCACGGAGAGTGACGCCATCGACAAACTCCATCGCAATAAAGTTTGTGCCGTCGCTTTCGCCGATTTCATAGATATGAGCGATGTTCGGATGGTTAAGCGCGGCTGCGGCTTTTGCTTCGCGGACGAACCGTTCCATGCGATCGCGATTCGACGCGAACTCAGAGGGCAGGACCTTCAGGGCCACTCTTCGATCCAGCTCTGTATCCTGGGCCAGGTACACCTCACCCATTCCCCCTGCACCAAGCTTGGAAAGAACTCGATAGTGCTTCAGTTTTGAATTGGAAGGCAGTTCTTCAGTCAACTGTTGGCGGCCTCATGCGGTGCGACATCGTAACTCGAAAAGAGAATATAGGTTTCCGACTTTGGAGTCTCTCCTTAATAATATAAGCGCCAAAGCTCTCCAGGGTAGCTCACTGCGCGGTAATGCAGTTTGCTCGTGAGCGATTCGATTTGGTCTCAGTCTCATGAGCGACTCGATTTGGTCAGTCTCATGAGTAATTCGATTTGGGGTCATGAAGTCAGTACCACCTCGCGGTAGCGGGTGGGGTGTTGTGTTGAATCGAGCATAAAATCCCGAAGAACGCGTTGGTCCACCCCAC
>JANNON010000297.1:0-4574 GCA_031399105.1 Blastocatellia bacterium
ATGGCTACCGTAGCTGATGAACAGGGCTTCGCGGTAGTTGGCTTTCCCCCTATAGCGAAAAGCCTGATGAACAAACCCCAGTGCTTTGCCTCTCAGGCGGTCATCACGAATTTCACGTGCCACTTTCGTACGGAAATTATCAAGTCCAAGCTTCTTTAGTTCTCGGCGTTTCAGCTCTTCTTCGAAATACTCAGCCTTCCAATCGGCGGAGCCCTTGAGGTAGGACATGCAGGCGCCAAATGCCTGTTGCGGATTTGCAGCGGCATGGTCGAGCTTGAACGTGTTGGCCCCCCTGAAGGTCGCAATCTCGGCTTCCACGTCTTTCCCCACCAAGGTGGTAACTCGAAAGCTAAAGGGTCGAGGAACGTAGGGCCGACATGAAAACTGGCGATCCCAGGTATTGGCCGTTTCGCCATGATTCTCCTGGTAGGCGCCATCCTGCGCCGCGATCATCGCACTGGCCGCGTGGTAGATCCCGTAATACCAGGTCACGATGGCAGATCGGGCCGTGTCTGTCCTCTGCGGCAACGTCCCCATGGCGTTCAGCGATGCCAGGTGATGCAGGGACATCAGCAACTGCTCGAAGACCGTGTTGACCACCGGGTCAGAGAGCGTGCCCCTGGTGACAGAAGCGCAACGACTTTTCATCGACTCCGCGTTGATCCCTTCATCCTTGAGCAAAATCGCCAAGGCACGCATCCAGTTCAACGTCCCGGGCAGAGAATAATTCGGATCGGGAACCCCTTTCGGGTCGGCAAGAGTCCCCTGAGTCATGAAGCGGTCGAGAAGAGAGAAGGCTTCAGCCATCAACCGGCCCCTCTTCATCGATTTCATCGTCCTGCAACTCGGCCTCGATCTGCTCGATGCTTGGCAGATAGCGCGCCAAATCGGCTGGCAGATCGAGCTTGTACTCCGCCACGCCGATGGGCTGAGTCATTCCCCGCAGCGCATATTCGGCGACGACACGGTGTTTCTGCTTGCACAGCAACAGGCCGATAGTCGGTTTGTCGTCTTCGCTTTTGAGGTGCTCATCGACCAGCGTGACGTAGAAATTGAGTTGCCCGACGTGTTCTGGCTTGAAGGCGCCGCCCTTTAGCTCCACCACCATAAAACGATGCAAGCGGTAGTTGTAGAACAGGAGGTCGATATAAAAGTCTTCCCCCTCGACTTCCATCGGCACCTGGCGGCCGGCAAAGGCAAACCCTTCGCCCAGTTCCATCAGCAGCTTGGTCACATGGCGAGTCATCGCGTCCTCGATTTCGCGTTCCAGCGCCTCGTTCGAAACGCCGAGGAAATCGAAGATGTACGGATCCTTGAGGGTCTGTTGCGCCAATTCGGAATCCGGCGACGGCAGACGCTTGTCAAAGTTGGTTACGGCGCTGCCGGATCGCTGGTGCAGGCAGGTCGAAATGTGGTGCCACATGACATTGCGCGACCAGCCATGCTCGATGGCTTGGGCCACATACCATTCCCTTTCCTCACGGGTCTTCAGCTTGGTCAGCAGCAGAAGGTTCTGGCCCCACGGCAATTGTGCAACAGCCTGTTGCACAAATTCAAAGTCAGGCCACTCCTCGGCGAAACGGCGCATGTAGAGCAGATTCCGGCGCGAGAAGCCTTTCATATCCGGGAACGCCGCAGTCAAATCCCTGGCCAGCCGATCGATGACCTTGGCGCCCCAACCCTGTGCTTTCTGGCGTTCCAGGATATCGCAGCCGACCTGCCAATAGAGCAGGACCAGCTCGCGGTTAACCACCACTACCGCACGCTGTTGCGCAGTATGAATGCGCTGCTTCAGGCTGGAGAGCCAGTTCGGGTAATCCGCAGGCAGTGCAAGCTTGTCAGTCATCACTGCCATCTCCCCCTGTTCCGCCCGTGATCGCCTTCACGCTGTCGAGCAGCTCGCCGAATTTTCCATAATTCACCTTCACGCCCTCATCGAGATCGAGTTGGATGCGCATGTCAGCGTAGTGGCGGAGTTTCTCGTCGAAGGCGAGGAGTTCGGTTTGCTTCTTGCGCAACACTTCGATCTGCTTGTTGATCTTGGTGCGCGCCGTTGCCGACGTCGCCGCATCAGCATCGTTGTTCATCATGTCGATGCGCGCTGCCATTTTGGCCGTGAGCGGCACCACATATTCGGCCCGCATGCGGGAAAGCGTTCCCTCGTGGTAGCGATGCAGATAGACCAGGCACTGGAAGGCCCCCTGCTTGCCGCTGGAAAATAGCCAGTAGATCGGGCGCTTCTTGTAGGTTTGCAGATGGTCTTTGTAGAAACCGGCTGAAACGTAACGACGGATGGCCTCCTCTGGCGTTTCGTTGCCCTTCTGGCCCAGACTCTCGGCAAGCCAGGCCATGTTTTCGTCAATCGTTTCGGCGCCCCAGACGGCGAGCAGAAACTCACGAACGCGGTTGGCGGCATCGTCCGCGAACCAGAGTTCATCGGTGAGTGGAAGGATGCTGTCGGCGTCGGCAGGGAATCCCTTGTAGCGTGTGGAATCGAAGCCGACGTTTCCAGCGTCAGCATAGATCAGGCCGGGCTCGTCGAGGCTGTAACGGCCCATCATGCAGCCGATCGCATAGGAGATTAGGCGATGACAGTCCTTTTCTCGGTCCGAACGGACGAGCGTAATCTGCTCTTTGGCCACTTCCGGATAAAGCTCGTCTTGCAGGCCATAGGCATTGATGAAGATGCGGTTATTTTCTTCTTCAAGAAAACGTAATTCTTCAAGAGAGCAACCCATCTCATCGGCGCGAAATTGCCAAGCAGAAGATATGCTTTGGAATCTTTCTGAGCCTACTAGCCTGTTCTTCTTATGGTCGAAAGACGTTTCAGTCTCATCCCAATCATGTTTTGCGATAGAGATGGCTTGATTGACATTTTCGACCGCTCTATCAAAGTCATGACCTTCAGACCTATAGGGGATGTTTCTAACATCTCTTACCTGCAAATCAATCGTCGGGTTGAGCATCGGAACAAAAACTTCAGACAGCTTCGAATTAAGAATACCAAGTGATAGCTTTAGGTCTCGATCATTTTTGATAAATATTGAAGAGCCAACTTTGTCAAATGTTGTATCAACTGGTAACAAGCGAAAAGCATTAGGAGTACCTTTTGAAGATACTCTGCTCCACGTAATCCCAACGCAGTACCACAGGTTTTCTGGAATAATTCTGCATCTTTCGCTTGACCTATAATGTGCGCGCGTTTCTGGAGACCAATCAACCACATTTTCGAGGTTTCCATACCATTTGCGATACTCACCGCCCTTGCAATATGTCAGCCACTTCTTCCCGCGGCCAACAGTTGAGGAGTCTAGCTCCCACCAAAAACGGACAAATTTGTCATTGTCAGCGGTAATGTTTTGCCCATCGGAAACTGACACATCAAGTATCTTCTTCCCTGAGAACATTCGTAGTATCGAACAATTTACCCAATATGCCAGCGGGCTTCCAGGTACTCTGCTGAAATCATCTGTCACAGCCGACTTGAGTCGTTCATTCTTAACAGGAAATTGCAGTGGATTGCCACTGTCGCCGATATCACTGTTTTCGCAGTAAGAAAAACTACTCTCATATTGATCAACGTGCTTATTCCAGAAAACGGTCGCTGCGGTACCAAAAGCAATACCCATAACTCCGTTCCCCATATGCACCATGCAAGATAACGTTTTACTCGAAAGCAGCTTCTCTCGCAGAGTTTCGAATGACGAAAGAAACATCCAGTTATGCATCGTCACCATGCTGGTGAGTCCAGTTGACTTACACAAACCTAACCCTCGTTCAATGAACATTGCAAACAAATCTGATTTACCGTCAGGAAAGCAGTTTTTCGCGAAGCTTTTTAGCAATAGGTTCATTCCCTTTGGACCCATATACGGTGGATTCGCCACCACCGTATCGAACCGCATTCCCAGAAAGCTCGCCTGCCGTGCCAGTGGCAAGACATCCAACGCCGCTGTTTGTGCATATAGATCACCACTTGCTGCGCCCTGCCGCAAACCCTCTGCTAACGTAGGCAAACTAGCTCTCAACTCCTGAGAAATCTTAATTAGCGAGCCAAAGGTCTTGGTTAGAGTAAAGGTATTCAGCAGATCGGCCAGGAGTTCTCGTTTTATGCCATAGCGTTGAAGATGTGTGGAGAGCTCATTTAGATCAAAACCACTACTCTCCTGCAACGAGAGCACATTTAAAATAGGAGTGCGGTCAAGCAGGTGACGGTCGTCGGCGCGGGCTTTCATCAGCAGGGCAAATCCAGCCATCTGCGCGGCGCGGTCGTCAATATCCAGACCGTATAGGTTCTTTTCCAGTATCAGGCGCGGGATGGCTCTGGGCTGGTAGCCGCGCTCCAGGTAGATGCCCTTGAGCACGTCATAGGCCACTACTAGGATGTGGCCGCTGCCACAGGCCGGGTCGAGCACGGTGATGGATTCGGGGTTAAGCGTGTCGCCATCTTCACGCACGCGGGTCTGGATGAGCGCATCAAGCTGGGCCTGCACCTCTGCCGAATGAGGCCTTCAGCACGGCGAGGTCGGCGCCGCTCACCACATTGTCGCGATTGGCGTCGCCCACCAAGAACG